>NZ_JASGEX010000208.1:0-3849 GCF_047606085.1 Parafilimonas sp. | reverse complement strand
CCGTATCCGGATCGGTAACCACCAACACGTATGTGCTTAATATGTACAGGCAGGAATACCAGATCATTGCCCGCGCGAACCAGATTTTTGCCTCGATAGACGATGTTGATTTCGATGAAGATTCTAAAAATAATATCAAAGGCCAGGCTTATTTTCTAAGGGCGTATGCTTATTTTGAGCTGGTAAGGCTGTTTGGAGCAGTGCCGCTTCATTTAACGCCGGTTACCACGAGGGAAGAAGCGGCATTGCCTCTTACTTCCGTAGATTCCATATACGACCAGATCATCAGCGATGCTTCCCAGGCAGTTTCTTTGCTGCCGCTGAAATCAGTGCAGGAAACAGGCCGCGTTACATCCGGTGCTGCCGAAACTTTATTGGCAAACGTATATATTGTATTAAAAAACTGGTCTGCCGCACAAACACTGCTGGACGATGTGGTACAAAGCGGTGAGTATTCATTAATGGCTGATTATAACGATGCTTTCTCTGAATCTGCAAGCAATAAGAATAATGCGGAATCTGTATTTGAAGTGCAGTTTTTAGAAGGATCAGAAGGCTATAACAGCAGCTTTATATATTCATTTCTTCCGCGCCCGATGACGGCGGATGAACTGGAATCCATTGTCGGGGTTTCCAATCCCCAGTCTTTAACGGGCGAAGGCAATAACATTCCTACACCGGATATCATTAATGCCTATGAAGACAATGATGAAAGAAAAGATGCTTCCATTGCATACATAACGCTTAGCACTTCCCTCCGAACCAATAAGGTATTTCCTTACATAAAAAAATATGCAAAAACGCATTCTGTATATGGAATTACAGGAACCGACTGGCCGGTTTACCGCTATGCGGAAGTATTGTTGTTTTTGGCCGAAGCCCTGAATGAACAGGGCGAGCCTGCTAAAGCTGCCACGTATATCAATATGGTGCGTTCCCGGGCTGGCTTAGGGGCCACCACTGCCGCTTCACAGGCAGATATGCGCAGTGCCATCTTTCAGGAAAGAAGGGTTGAGCTGGCTTTTGAGAATAAACGCTGGTTTGACCTGGTAAGGGCGGATAGTGTAAATTCTGTTATTACCGCTTATGGCGCAAGGGTCGTAGCCAGTCCTGCCGATTATTATTATTCTTCTGATGCAGAGCCCCCAAGCAATGCGTTTACTAACCTGGATACGCTTTATCCATTGCCTGCAGATGAATCAGACCTCACGCCCTATTTTTAATGTTTGATTACAACCTATATTTAGGCCTTGAAACTTATGTACATGAATGATAAAAAAAACGCTTTATTAAAATTCTTTCCTGCAATTGTTGGATTCATTTTTTTAGCAACGACCGGTTGTCATCAGAAAGAAGAAGCACAGGAAAGTTTAGACCCCAAATTAGCCAAATTAAAAGTGCCTGAAGGCTTTCATGTGGAACGGTTATATAATCCATCCGATAATAATGAAGGCTCATGGGTGGCCATGACATTTGATGATAAAGGGCGCATCATTGCCTGCGATCAATACGGTTACCTGTACCGTATTACCGTTCCCCCCATTGGTGCAGATACCACTGTTAATAAAATGAAGGTTGATAAACTGGAGATTAATGTGCCGGGCGATACTTCTCATGCCGAAATAAAAATGGGTATGGCCCACGGCCTTCTCTGGGCATTTAATAGTTTATACGTAACCGTAAACGACGAAGGGGAAGGCGCTGATAAAACAAGGCCAAGCGGCTTATACCGCCTGCAGGATACTAATGGCGACGACCAGTTTGATAAGATTACCGTAATGAAACGGCTGTATGGGCAGGGCGAGCATGGGCCCCACAGCATTGTTTTATCGCCCGATAAAAAATCCTTGTATGTGGTGGCGGGCAATTTTACCGACCTGCCCGGTATGGACAATTATTATCTTCCAAACACCTGGAAGAATGATAACCTGTTGCCGTTATTGCTTGACCCGAACGGGTTTGGCAACAACCGCCAGCCGCCCGGCGGCTGGATCGCCAAAACAGATTCAACAGGGTCACGCTGGGAACTGTTCAGCTCAGGGTTCCGCAATCCTTTCGATATTGCTTTTAATGAAGACGGTGAATTGTTTACGTACGATTCTGATATGGAATGGGATATGGGCCTTCCCTGGTACCGCCCCACACGTATATGCCATGTAACCAGCGGCGCAGATTTTGGCTACCGCGAAAATAATGGCAAATGGCAGCCGGCTTATCCCGACAATGTTCCGGCCATTCTGAACATCGGCCCCGGCTCACCCACTAATGTTATGAGCGGGATGAACACCCGTTTCCCTGAAAAATACCGCAGGGGATTATTTGCATTCGACTGGAGCTATGGCATTATTTACCATATAGCATTACAGCCGGAAGGCGCTACCTATAAAGCCAAAGCAGAAGAGTTTATTTCAGGCTCTCCATTGCCGCTTACAGACGGTGCAATTGGCCCTGATGGCGCTATGTATTTTCTTACCGGCGGCCGCAGGATAAACTCTGACGTTTACCGTGTTTATTACGGTAATAACGATTTAAAAACAACGGCATTAACAACCGATGACACTTCCGATGCGGCCAAAGCCCGTGAAATAAGAAGAAAGCTGGAAGCCTATCAGGAAAAGACCGATGCCTCCACACTTGATGTGGCCTGGCCTTATCTTGGCAACAGCGACCGCGCCATTCGTTACGCAGCGCGTATTGCCATAGAACACCTTCCTGTTCAGCAATGGCAGGCAAAAGCCCTGGCGGAGAAAGACCCGGTTGCCTTAACACAGGCTACAATTGCACTGGCCCGCAACGGCAATAAAAATGTGGAAACACAAATGCTCGATGCCTTGATGGCAATTGATTATGCCCGTTTAAACAGCGATCAGCAAACAGACCTGCTGCGGGCTTTTGAGCTAACGCTTTCCAGGATGGGCTTGCCTGCTGCGGCTTATAAAGAAAGGCTCATTGCTTATCTCGATCCTAAATACCCGGCAACGGGCAATATCCTTAACCAGCAATTGTGCAAGGTGCTGGCATATATCGGCGACCCGCAGATCATTCCTAAAACAATGGATTTGATTGAGCATGCTGTGGATGAAGATACTTCCGCCGCTTCTTCAAACCTCATCCTCAGAAACCCGCGCTATGGAATGGATGTAGCAAATATGCTGGCAAACAGGCCCCCAGCGCAAAAGATTTTCCTCGCTACGGTTTTAAGTAAGGTAAAAGACGGATGGGCGCCGGAACAGCGTGAAAAATATTTCAAACTGTTTTATACATTTTTTGAAAAGAAAGGCGGCAACAGTTACATAGGTTATATTGATGAGGCCCGCAAGAATGCGCTGGGCAATGCGCCTTCCAGCGAACTGGCGCATTTTAAAACCATATCAGGCGATTCGTTGCTCGCCAACAACGGCAGGAGCGTAGTGCCGCCCGGCGGCGGGCCAAAAGGCCCCGGCCGTAAGTGGGCGACAGATGAAGCTTTACAGGTTTTACAAAGCGATTCAACCAGCCCCCGCGATTTTAGCCGTGGCAAGGTTTTATTTTCTGCAATTTTATGTGCGTCCTGCCACAGCATGGCCGGTTCCGGCGGTTCCATCGGGCCAGACCTTACACAGCTCGGCACAAGGTTTTCTACTAAAGATATTTTGGAAGCTATGATTGATCCTGATAAGGAAATATCTGACCAGTATGCCGCCACCAATTTTATATTAAAAGATGGCAGTACAATATTGGGGAGGCTTGTTCGCCAGGATGATAACAATTACTACGTTTCTCAAAACCCTTTTGCGCCGCAGCAAATAAGGGAAGTGGCCAAAAAAGATGTATTGAGGATACAAAAATCTGATCAGTCTATCATGTTAT
>NZ_JASGEX010000207.1:0-56828 GCF_047606085.1 Parafilimonas sp. | reverse complement strand
TATCCTTTCACCTTAGTTATAACATCTGTTGGCTATTCCCCAGAGGTGCTTGTAGTAAGAAACAGCGCTATGAACAATGTTTTAATACAATTGCAATCATTGTACAAAACAGATACCGTTATTACCGTATCGCGCCGCCGCCGCGAAATATTGCAGGATGTGCCCATGCCTGTAACAATAGTAACCGGCGCCCATATTGATGAGGCGGGCGCATTCAATGTAAACAGGTTAAAGGAATTAATTCCTTCTGTACAATTATATTCTTCCAATCCAAGGAATACGGCGCTTAATATAAGGGGCCAGGGAACAACATTTGGCCTGACCAACGATGGCATTGAGCCCGGTGTTGGCTTTTATGTGGATGGCGTATATTATGCAAGGCCTGCCGCCACCACGCTTGATTTTATAGACGTTGACAGAATTGAAGTGATTCGCGGCCCTCAGGGCACCTTATTCGGGAAAAACACTACTGCCGGTGCATTTGTAATTACCACACGCAAACCGTCCTTTAAACCAGGCGGCAATTTTGAATTAAGTTATGGTAATTACGGCTACATACAGGCTAAAGCTTCCGTTACAGGCAAGGTCGTAAAAAACATAGCGGGCCGTCTGTCATTCTCCGGAACACAACGCAATGGCACGCTTAAAAACATCAGGACAGATGAATCTGTAAATGACATGAATAATCTGGGTGTACGCGGCCAGTTATTGTTTACGCCTTCAGAAAAAATAGATATTACACTTGCCGGCGACTATTCTACCCAGCGCCCAAACGGTTATGCACAGGTAATTGCAGGCGTTGTAAAAACAATGCGCGCCGATTATCGCCAGTTTGATGCCATTATTGCCGATCTTAATTATACATTGCCTACAACCAACCCTTTTGATCGAATTATTGATCATAATACACCCTGGCGTTCAGATAATGATTTGGGCGGCACTTCGCTAAACATGGATTTTAAATTAGGCCCGGGCACCCTTACTTCCACTACCGCCTGGCGTTTCTGGAAATGGGGCCCATCTAACGACCGCGACTTTACGGGGTTATCTTCTTTGCAATTATCGCAAGCCCCGTCCAGGCATCATCAATGGTCGCAGGAAATACGTTATGCAGGCAATATTAATGAACATCTGAGCGGTGTTATTGGCCTGTTTGCAATTGGGCAGGATCTTAAAACCAATCCCTATCATACAGAAGAATCAGGGTCTGACCAGTGGAGGTTTTCACAAAGCTCCACCAGCGATAAGTGGGCAACGCCTGGCTTACTGGATGGTTACGGCATTCATACAGTTTCTGACCTTGAAACATTCAGTGGCGCAGCTTTTGCCCAGTTGGATTGGAAGATTATAAACAGGTTACATATATTAGGCGGCATTCGTTACAACTATGATAAGAAAAAAGTTGATTTTGACAGGAAAACGTATGGCGGACTGGAAACAACAGATGCTGATTTGATCGCGATAAAAAAATCGGTTTATACAGATCAGCAGTTTAATGTAAATACGGATAACAATAATGTTTCCTATCTCGCAACACTATCGTATAAGATAACTCAGCAAATCAACAGCTACCTTACTTATTCCACAGCCTATAAATCAGTAGGCCTTAACCTTGGCGGCCTGCCAACAGATGATGGCCGCGTTATGACCGAGCTTGCAGTTATTAAACCGGAATATGTGCAGCATTGGGAACTTGGTATAAAGACAACGCCTTTTTCTGGTACTACTTTAAACTTAACAGCCTATAATACCAATATAAAAAATTATCAGACATTAGTGCAAACGGCAGAGGCCGGCGTAAACCGGGGCTATCTTGCCAATGCTGAAAAAGTACGTATTCAGGGTATTGAGTTTGATGGCAGTAGCAGACTTAACGATAATTTTTCAGTGTTTGGCGCCACCGCCTATACCGATGGAAAATATATTTCATTTACAAATGCGCCGGTGCCGCTGGAAGAAACAGGCGGGTCTTCTGCCTTCAAAGATATTTCCGGCGGCGTGCTGCCCGGTATTTCAAAATGGTCTGTTTCATTAGGCGGAGAGTTTAGCACGCCTGCAGCATTTTTTGGCAAGGCAGGAAGATTCTTTATTGCCCCGGAAGGCTTTTACAGGTCATCTTTTTCATCAAGCCCTTCACCTTCCAAATACTTAAACGTACCATCGTATGTCATCATAAATGCGCGTGCCGGTTTTCGCGTTAACAACGGCCTTACCGCTTTTGTGTGGGGCAGAAATATATTTAATAAAAACTATTTTGAACAATTGCTGGTGGCTTCGGGCAATGCAGGCCAGTATGCTGCTGTTCTTGGCGATCCCAGAACGTATGGCATAACATTACGTTATGCTTTCTAAAATATTAAAGTGCCATCAGCATGGTGCATAATGTAACGAGCCTGCGGCTCTCAATAACATTTTGGTGGTTTCAACCGGGTTGAAACCCATTTTTACAATATTTTTCGGGGCTCCTTTTTTTACCTTTAAAATTTTAATGCGTTTGCCCTGCATCATTTTGCAAAATCTTTCCATCCACAATATTTTTTTCTTAGGTTTGAAGGCATGAAAAAATGGCTGTACACAATTCTCAGTTTCAATATTATTTTCTATTCCTGCAGCTCTTCAAAAATTTCCGTTGGCGCAGGCAAAGAGGTTAACCCCTATCATTATACCATAACAAAAAATGCTTCTGTAAAAAATGGTTGCGTGGCAAGCGCACATCCTTTAGCCAGCGAAATCGGGCTGGCCATATTAAAAAAAGGCGGGAATGCTTTTGACGCCATGATTGCTACACAGCTTGCTTTAGCCGTTGTGTATCCTGCAGCAGGAAATATAGGCGGCGGTGGCTTTACTGTTGCGCGAACGCAGGATGATGCTTTAATTGCGCTCGATTACCGGGAAACCGCGCCTTTAAAGGGCAGCAGGAATATGTACATTGATTCAGCCGGCAATGCCAGGACAGACTGGTCGCAGAACGGGCATTTATCGGCAGGCGTTCCCGGTACTGTCGCCGGTTTATTTGCCGAACATCAATATGCAAAGCTCCCGTTTAAAACATTGATACAGCCTGCCATTGACCTGGCGGAGAAAGGATTTGTTTTAACCAGCGGCGAAGCGGCAAGCCTGAACGGCAACAAAGATTATTTCATTAAATATAATACCAAACCTACTGCCTTTGTAAAGCAAACTGCCTGGAAAGAAGGAGATACTTTATACCAGCCTGAACTGGCCGCCACCTTAAAACGCATTCGTAATAAGGGCGCCAAAGGTTTCTATGAAGGCGAAACGGCAAATCTGGTTGTGGAAGAAATGCAGCGCGGGAAAGGCATGCTGAGCCTGGAAGATTTGAAAAGCTATGTATGCAGGCGCCGGAAGCCCGTTGAATTTGATTACCGGGATTATCATGTGGTGAGCATGCCGCCATCCAGCAGCGGCGGCATTATTTTGGGCGAGATGCTTAAAATGATTGAACCTTATCCCATGAGCAGCTACGGTTTTCAAACTTTAAAAAGCGTGCAGCTTATGATTGAAGCAGAGCGCCGCGCTTATGCCGACCGTGCAGCACATTTGGGTGATCCTGATTTCTGGGATGTGCCGCAAAATATTTTATTGAGCGATGCCTATCTTAAAAAAAGAATGGGTGATTTTGATTCCACAAAAGCAGGCATAAGCGCAAACATTAAAGCCGGCAATGTGCATGAAAGCGACCAGACAACACACATCAGCATTATTGATAAAGATGGCAACATGGTGGCCGTTACCACAACATTAAACAACAGTTATGGCAGTAAAACAGTTGTGGGCGGCGCCGGTTTTTTATTGAATGACGAAATGGACGATTTCAGCATCAAGCCCGGCGTGCCTAATATGTATGGCGCCATTGGCGGCGACGCCAATGCCATTCAGCCCGGCAAACGCATGTTAAGCTCTATGACGCCAACACTGGTTTTAAAAGATAATAAACCTTTTATGGTGGTGGGAACACCAGGCGGCACCACCATCACGACTTCTGTATTCCAGTCTATCGTAAATATTGTTGACTTTAATATGGATGCAAATGATGCGGTTAATAAGCCCAAGTTTCATCACCAATGGTTGCCGGATACAGTTTTAATTGAAAGGGATTTTAATGAAAACACAGCAAAGCAACTGGAAGGAATGGGTTATAAACTTGTAAAACTGCAGGCCATTGGCAGAACAGAACTGATAAAGATTTTACCCGATGGGACACGTGAAGCCGCAGCAGACAAGCGCGGCGATGACAGCGTAAGCGGGTATTGAGTTGAAATTATTCTGTTCAAAGGTTCACGTGCTCACAAATTCAAATGTTCTGTAGAAATGTATGTACTGTGCTTACAGAAACATTCCGTTACGAATGATGTTTGGTCAGACGCTTCCAAAGCGTCAGACCAGCGGCGCACAACCGTAACACCCTGAAGCACCAAAGCCGGCCATCAAAAATATATTATATGAATACTGAAGAAGCTTTTTTGCAATCATCCGTTAAAAAATTCAAAGCACAAAAATTGCTTGGGGATAAAGTTTTTGCACAACTGGATGAACAGAATTTCTTTTTTAAGCCCTCTGCCGAAAGCAATTCCATTGCTGTTATTGTGCAGCATGTAAGCGGCAATATGCTTAGCCGGTGGACAAATTTTTTAACCGAAGACGGCGAAAAATCCTGGCGTGAAAGGGATGCGGAATTTGAAGATACCCTATCAACAAAGGAAGATGTTCTGAACGCATGGAACAAAGGCTGGGATTGTGTTTTAAAAACACTTGAAAGCTTACAACCTGGAGATGTAATGAAAACAATTACCATACGAAGTGAAACGCATATAGTGGTTGATGCCATTATAAGGCAAATAGATCATTATGGCAGCCATGTGGGGCAAATTACATGTGGGGCAAATTATATATATAGGCAAGCTTATAAAAAATGAAAGCTGGCAATCACTGAGCATCTCTAAAAACAAAAGCAAAGCATTTAATGATTTCATGGGCCATAAAGCATAAACCTGTTTGAGGCCTGCAACCCGGAGATATCCAATCCCGGAACCGGCATTACAAATCATACACAAAAAATCATACATCAGAAATAAAAAACTATGTTTCCACAGGCAGTAATATTCGATTTAGACGGCACACTCATTGACAACAACGCATACCATATAGAGGCATTCAAAGCATTTTATGATAAGATAGGCAAACCTTTTTCGCTGGAAGAATATAAGCAGCATATAAATGGCCGGGTGAACCGCGAAATTTTTAATTATGTTTTCAATACAACTTTAAGCCCTGAAAAGATTGAAGCATACACCAATGAAAAAGAAGGCTTATACCGTGAATTATATGCACCGCATATAAAACCTGTTGAAGGGTTAATTGATTTTTTAAACGAATTGGAAAAAGCAAATATCCCAAAGGCTGTTGCCACCTCAGGCATTATTCCCAATATTAATTTTATGTTTGAATATATTCCTATAAGAAATTATTTTCTTAGCGTAATTGACTCAACGCAGATCAAGACAGGCAAGCCACACCCTGAAATATTTTTAAAGGCAGCCGGTTCTGTTCATGCCGATCCTTCAGCATGCGTTGCGTTTGAAGATTCCCTGGCCGGCATTCAATCTGCAAAAGCAGCCGGCATGAAAGTGGTGGCGCTAACCACCACACATACGGCGGAAGACCTGCACGAAGCAGATCTGATTATTAAAGACTATACCGAAATATCGCTGGACAAATTACGGGCATTAAAAACTTTATAAGCCTGCGCAATTCCGCATTATGGCTGTGCAACATCTATCTTCATCATTATGCAGCATCCGTTTGATGTAATCATTATCGGCGGGGGCGCAGCCGGTTTTTTTACAGCCATTAACCTGTCTGAAAAAAACGCTTCGCTTAAAATTGCCATACTCGAAAGAGGAAAAGAAGTGCTCTCAAAGGTGCGCATTTCCGGTGGCGGCCGCTGTAATGTTACCCATGCCTGCTTTGATGCCAATGAACTAACGGGCTACTATCCGCGGGGCAATAAAGAATTGCGCGGGCCTTTTCACACATTTGCCGCAGCAGATACGGTTACATGGTTTCAGCAACATGGCGTATTGATAAAGAAGGAAGAAGATGGCCGCATATTCCCGCAAGCCAACACATCGCAGGCTGTTATTGATTGTTTTACCCGTTTGCAGCAGTCATCAGGCATTCAATTGTTTACAGGCGAAAACGTATTATCGCTTCAGCGCAGCAATGATATATGGCAATTGCAAACGCAGCAAACTATGTTCATCGCTAAACAAATCTGCATCGCTACAGGCAACAGCCCTGCTGTATGGAAATTGCTGCAACAGCTTGGCCATACCATTATCCCGCCGGTACCGTCGCTGTTTACTTTCAATTGCAAAGATGAACGTATTATACATTTACCCGGTGTTGCCACAAATGCAGCGGTAAGCATAAAGGATACAAAGCTGAAAGCATCCGGCCCTGTATTGATTACGCACTGGGGCATGAGCGGGCCGGCCGTTTTAAAACTATCTGCATGGGGCGCCCGCATGCTGCATGAAAAAAATTACAGCTTTATATTGTTTGTAAACTGGTTACCGGAGGAAGACGTTGAATCAGCGCTTCAAAAATTAAAGTTGCTGAAGGAACAACAGGCGCAAAAAATAATTGCCGTAAAATCACCATTTGTAATCCCCAGCCGTTTATGGGAAAGCATTGTGCATGCCTCAGCAATCAGTAAGCAAACAAGATGGGCTGATGTTTCCAACATACAGTTGCAGCAACTGGCGCAGCAGCTTTGTAACGCGCAGTTTACGATTCACGGCAAAAGCAGTTTCAAGGAAGAATTTGTTACAGCAGGCGGTATTGATTTGAAGGAAATAGATTTTAAAACCATGCGCAGCAAAGTGCTGCCCAATGTTTACTTTGCAGGCGAAGTGCTGAATATTGATGCGGTAACCGGCGGATTTAATTTTCAGAACGCATGGACAGGTGGCTATATTGCGGCATCGGCTATAGGCGCCGGTGAATAGCTTTAAATTATTATTATACATATAATTATTCCAACATTGAAACTTCATTATAAAAAAATTGAGCTGCCTTTTGAATATCCTTTCACTATATCCGGCGGCAGAACAAAAACACATCAGCCTTCTTTAATCGTTGCGCTGCAGCTCGGCAATCTTGCCGGTTATGGCGAAGCGCCTGCCATCACTTATTACAATATTACCGTTGAGCAAATGATCGCAGATATTGAAAGCAAAAAAAAGATGATTGAAAAGTTTGCTTTTACCACGCCGGAGCGTTACTGGCATTACCTGCATCATCTTATACCCAACAATCCTTTTTTGGTTTGCGCTTTGGATATGGCAGCATGGGATTTATTTGGCAGAATGCGCAACCAGCCTTTGTATAAATTATGGAATACGGACTGGAAGAATATTCCCGTTTGCGATTATACATTGGGCATAGATTCAATTGACAGGATGATTGAAAAAATGCAGCATACACCCTGGCCGGTATATAAAATAAAACTGGGAACGGAGTATGATATTGAAATGATTGAAGCATTAAGAAAACATACGGATGCCGTATTCCGTGTGGATGCCAATGCAGGCTGGCAACTGAATGAAGCACTTGAAAAAATACCTGTATTAAAAACACTTGGCGTTGAACTGGTGGAACAGCCTCTGGCAAAAGAGGCATGGGGCGATATGAAAACATTATATGAACAATCTCCTCTTCCATTATTCGCTGATGAAAGCTGCGTGTTTGAAAACGATGTGGAAAAATGTGTTGGCCATTTTCATGGCATTAATATAAAGCTGGTAAAATGCAGCGGCATTACACCGGCGCTGCGCATGATTGAAAAAGCGCGGGCGCTAAATTTAAAAGTAATGATGGGCAGTATGAATGAATGTACTGTTGGTTCTGCCGCCATTGCCCAGTTCTTACCGCAATTAGATTATGTGGACATGGACGGGCCTTTACTACTGAAAGAAGACATAGCAACGGGATTGAAATATGATAATGGCGTTGTTGTGATTGCTGATGAGCCGGGGCTGGGTGTGGAGGTTAAGACTGGTTCAGTCTCAAAAGACTGAACCAGTCTTATTTTTATGTTATCTTTAAAAATGTTTTCGCCCATAAATTTACATAGCAACTTTGAACCGGAAAAATTTTACCATGTTATTGCGAAAGCTGTTGACGGAATAAATTTATTCACTAACGATGAAAACAAATCTTTCTTCCTGAAGCGTTTTGCTCGTTACATCCCCGGCTTTGCTGATATATATGCTTATTGTTTACTGAACAACCATATACATTGCCTCGTAAAACCTAAATCTGTTAGTGAAATAGAATCACATTTAAAAGCATTGCCAAAAGAAGGACTAACCATTACATATAAAAAATTCCTGGAAAATGTTGCCGTATTTGATTTTGATGAGCTGATAGAAACACAATTCAATTATTTATTTGTAAGCTATGTGCGTTCTTTTAATAAAGTCTATCATCGAAAAGGCGGCATGTTCAATAACCCATTCAGATGTATTGAAGTAAAAGATGATTTTCATTTTACCCAACTGATTATTTACATTCATGCAAACCCGTTAAAACATGGAATAATGAAAGATTTTACAAAGTATCACTGGTCTTCTTACAAGGCAATCATTTCTCAAAGTCATACACTTCTTAAAAGAGAAGAAGTATTGGAATGGTTTGGCGGCAAAGAAAAATTTATTCAAATACATCAGGAGCAGGCAGCATTTTATTACAGTCATAATTTAAGTGGTGAATAGGTTAAGACTGGTTCAGTCTTTTGAGACTGAACCAGTCTGGTTAAAACACGGCCGCGGTTACTTTGGTATCGCTGCGGTTAAATGTTTTTTTCAATAGCTGTTGCACGTTTTCTGCTGCTTTATTCTTTTGCTGCTTTTTTAAAGCAATAACCAAACCTGTATAACTCCAGCCATTATTTGGATTGATGGCTTCATCTTCTTTAAAAACTTTTTCCGCCTCAGCATACCTGCCCGCTTTTATCAATACAGTTCCGAGATATTGCCTTGCAGGGTGCACCCAGTCTTTAGGCTCATTATAAATCATGGCATCTTCCAGTTCAACTGCCTGCTGCAAATAAGTTATTGATCGTTGCAGGTTGTTTTGTTCTTCGGCAATCACGCCCTGCAATATATTTTCAGCCACCCTGGCACCATTAACACCCGGATTAGCATAGTTAGGCGCTGGCGCTTTAAGCTGGTCATGCTTTAAACCTGTCTGCAATACTGCCAATTCATTACCGGCATGAACAAAATCATGTTTCCGGGCAAAGGCAAGGCCACGGGCATAATGCCGCAACAGGCTGGCATATACATATCCCGATGGTATTTCAGCATTCTGTAAAATATCATCCCATTTGCCAAAACGTATTTGTGTAAGCACAGGCGTCATATAAATATACTGCACAAAGATGCCCATAAAATCAGGCAGGCTAAGCCAACTGCTGTCGAAGCTGTTGCGGGCATCAATTGATATACGCATGGCATCTGCATAGTTTCCTTCCATATTGGCACAGGTGGCCTGCATGTGCAAATTATGAACGAGGTATAAAGATGCATTGTTTACAACGGCAGGATATATGCGCAGATAATCTTCGTAACCCTTCACTGCCTTATCATTCAAACCGAAGCCTTTTGCATAATTGCCGGTGCGTATGTAAATATGCGCGGGCATGTGCACTACATGCGAAACGCCGGGCATTAAATTAGGCAGCTCATCCGAAACGGCAAGCGCCCTTTCGGGATGATCAGACGCTTCCACCGCATGTATATAATAATGCGCCGCGCCGGGATGCCGAAAATTCTTTTTGAGCGCTTCTTCTAACGTAGCCACTATCAATGGCGTCCAGGCTTTTGGCTTTCCATAACGGTCGTACAGGTCCCAGGGATGCTGCACCATTAAAGCATCGGCATACAATACAACCGCATCAAGGCTTTCAGGAAACTGTGCATGCACTTTTTGCATAGCATCTGCATACAATTGATTGAGGTGTTCCCTCGTTTGCGTTGTATCGGCAGCATAGCGCACCGTCATTGCATTTATCAAACCTTTCTCAACAGGAGAACAATTGCCTGATAACGCTTTTGCTTTTGCAACAGCTGTTAATGCTTCCGGCGATGCGGCATATCCATAATCGTTTATGTTTGGGCCGTAAGACAATGCCTTGCCCCAATAACCCATGGCAAAGCCGCTGTCGAATTTTGTGCTTTTATCAAATGAAGCCAGCGCTTCAATTATGTGAAACCCGTAATACATATTAATGCCTTGTTCAAAATAAATGCGGGCGCTGTCATTCGTTGCAGTTACAGGCATGCGGTAATTGCCCCAGCCATTAAGCAATGGGATTATATTGAAGCTGTCATCAGGGTTAAACGCTGCTGCGTTGGCAGCGCAGCCTACCGCAAACTTTTGTTTATACTGCAAAACGCTTTGTCTTGCGGCATCGGCATCAATTGTATTGGTGCTCTTATTCACATGATTCAGTAATACATAACCTTCAAAAAGACAGGCGGCAATTGCAGCAATAAGCATTTTCATAATGGTTAGTTTTTGGTGTTTTAAAGTTATGAAAACTATACAAATACGGTTATAAATTTTAATGCGGTAAAAGCAAATTGTTGTTTTGCCGCATTAAGCCAACTGTTGTTTTTGAAAGCTTTACCAGCAATTTAAACTTCTGTCGCCTTATTCAAAAACACAATAAGCGGATGTAACGCTTCAAACGCTTTAATAACGGTTGACGTAAATTTTTTATCAGTAACCTGTGCATCAGTTAAAGGCGCTATGGCAACAATGCTTTTCAGCTTTATAAATTCAATGGCAGGATTGTTATCTTCATAACCTTTGGGCGGCCTTGACAAGCTATATTCGGCATCTTTGCTAATGCCTTTTGTATAGACCGACTTGAATTTTTTATGGCTGATGATGCCTTTAAACTCATCAAAATTATAATCTATCTCCTGCCGCAGTTTTTTTAATATATCAGGAAAAGGCTGATAAAGGCCGCCACCGGCAAAGCTTTCGCCTGGCTGAATATGCAGATAATAACCAGCTTTAAAACTTTTCCTGCCGCCGGCATTTATACTGGCGCCAAAGTTTATTTTATAAGGCGATTTGTCTTTACTGAAACGTATGTCGCGATTAATCCTGAACAGGCAATCTTTTGCTGCCAGTGATGATAACGTTGTATCGGTTTTAGAAAATTCATTCAGTATTTTTTGTATTGATTGAATATGATCTTGCTTGGCAGCTTCATATTTTTTCCGGTTGGCGTCAAACCACTCTTTATTATTGTTATTTGCCAGTTGCTTTAGAAACTGAAGTGTTGATGTTTGTAGCATATATTTAATTTTTTAAATTTTTTCTGTACTTTTCTCTTGAAAGAAAAGTACCCCCGCCTGACTGACACCAGTCGGGCAGGAAAAGTTCAAGCACGGATGATAATACAGCACATCCGTGCACACGCCTTGATTAAGCTTTTGTAGTGTTGTTTCTTCGGCTGTTGAGCCTTGATGCTTATATTCAATTAGCATTATTTTTTCAAAACAACTTAAATTATTTGAAGTGTTTTCATTTCGTGTTTGATGATTGAAATAAACAACCCTGAAAATCCATTAATCCTATAAATCCCGGTTCAGACTTAATAACTCCCCTTTAGGAGTTGGGGCTTGACGTCAAGCTCCTGAATATATCTTCCAGGTTATTGCCTTCCGTTTGCAAAGAAGTTATATCCAACTGTTCCGAAACAGCAAACTCAAGCAGTTGCCTGCGCAGCTCATTGGTATCGTTGGTGGATATTTTAAAGCTTTGATCATTCACCGCAACAACCTGCCTGGCTCCGGGCAGGCCTTCAAGCTGCGCTTTATTGATCTTTGTTGAAAAACTTACTGCAATGCTGTTTGACTGCACATGTTGTTTTAATGCTTCCACGCTGCTGTCGGCAACAAGCTGCCCTTTGCTGATGATGATAACACGGTCGCAGATGGCCTGCACTTCCTGCAAAATATGCGATGAGAACAATACCGTTTTATTTCTTCCCTGTTCTTTAATTACGTTGCGTATCTCAATAATCTGATTAGGATCCAAACCACTGGTGGGCTCATCTAATATCAATACTTCAGGATCATGCAATAAAGCTGCGGCCAAACCAACACGTTGTTTATACCCTTTTGAAAGCTGCCCTGTCTTCTTCCTGCTTTCAACGGTTAACCCGGTAAGCGCTATAATATTTTTAATTTTTTCTCTTGCATTTTGAACTTTATGCACGCCGGCAATAAACTGTAAATATTCCTTTACATACATATCGTAATACAAAGGATTGGATTCCGGCAGATAGCCGATCTTTTTCTTTGCATTCATTACATCTTTGCCTGTATCTGCACCGCACACTTTTATTTCGCCGGCATCGGGTTGTAAATAACCGGTTATCATTTTCATGGTCGTGCTTTTACCGGCGCCATTAGGGCCGAGAAAGCCAACAATTTCTCCTTTGCTGATGGAGAAGGAAACATTGTTTACCGCTTTTTGCGCGCCGTATTGTTTTAAAAGATTTTTTACTTCAATTGACATGCTAACGTTTTTGCCTGTAATTTTTGTCTTCTTAAGTAACAAATAGTTTTTATTGTTATTGTCACTTTCTTTTCTTGATAAAAGAAAGTAACCCCCGCCTGACCGAGTCAGTCGGGCAGGAAAGAAAATCAAGAAAAAATGATATTCAGCACATTTTTTCTTCCGCCCTGATTAGGCTTTTGTGTTGATGACTTTTCAGCAGTTGAGCCTTGATGCTTAGATATAATAGCGCACATTTTCTTTTAAACTCTTAAACCTGTGCGCCATTAATTCTTATAATCAATTCCGTACTTACCATTTTAAAAGAGCTATAAAATCTTCACGAACTTAATAACTCCCCGCCGCGGCGGGGATGGGGCAACAAAGATAGCGGCTGCCATGCAGCGCATACAGGTGAATGCGTTAATAAAATCTTTTTCTTCTTTGCCATGTAAAGATGTTTAATAAATTTACGCCTCAAAAAAATTTATAGCTCATGCCATATCCGTTTCAGATTACCTCGTTGAAAGAATACCAGTTACGTTATAAGCAAAGCATAGAAAACCCGGAGAAATTCTGGGGAGAAGTGGCCGAGAGTTTTTTATGGAAAAAGAAATGGGATAAAGTATTGGAATGGAATTTTACTGAGCCCAAAGTAGAATGGTTTAAAGGCGCCAGACTGAACATTACCGAAAATTGCATTGACCGCCATTTGCCTACAAAAGGGGAACTGCCGGCTATTATCTGGGAGCCGAATAATCCCGAGGAAAGAACAAGGATTGTTACCTATAACCGGCTGCATAAACGGGTGTGCCAGGTGGCGCAGATGCTGAAAAATAACGGCGTTAAAAAAGGCGACCGCGTTTGCATTTATATGGGTATGGTGCCAGAACTGGCTTATGCTGTTTTGGGCTGTGCCCGGATCGGCGCTATTCACTCTGTTATATTTGGCGGCTTTAGTGCACAAAGCATTGCTGACCGTTTGGAAGATGCAAAGGCGGAATACATCATCACCTGCGATGGCGCTTACCGCGGCGAAAAAGTAATACCGCTTAAGGATGTAATTGATGATGCGCTGATTGGTAACAAAACAATAAAAAAAGTAATTGTTTATACAAGAACAAGAACAGCGGTATCAATGATCAAAGGCCGCGACATCTGGTGGGAAGATGAAATGGCTTATGCCGAAGAACAGGTAGAGAAAGGCGGCGCAGTGAGGTTTGACGCGGAGGAAATGGATGCCGAAGACCCGCTGTTTATTTTATATACTTCCGGCTCCACGGGCAAGCCCAAAGGGGTGGTGCATAGCTGCGCCGGTTATATGATATTTACCGCTTACAGCTTTATAAACGTGTTTCAATACCAGTTTCCGCAGGTACATTTTTGCACCGCCGATATTGGCTGGATAACCGGCCACAGTTATATTGTTTACGGCCCGCTGGCTGCCGGGGCAACATCATTAATGTTTGAAGGCATTCCCACCTGGCCTGATGCAGGGCGTTTCTGGAATATTGTTGACAAATACAAAGTGAACATTCTATATACAGCGCCCACCGCCATACGCAGCCTGATGGGCTTTGGCGAAGCGCCCTTAAAGCATAAAGACCTTTCATCCCTGCAGGTTTTAGGCACCGTTGGCGAACCCATCAATGAAGAAGCATGGCACTGGTACGATGAAAATATAGGCAAGAAAAAATCTCCTGTTGTTGATACCTGGTGGCAAACCGAAACAGGCGGCGTATTAATATCCAACCTGGCCGGTGTAACGCCCGCAAAGCCAAGCTGGGCAACCCTTCCGCTGCCTGGTGTGCAGCCAGTGCTGGTAGATGAAAACGGCAGAGAGGTTACAACGCCCGATGAAGATGGATTATTGAAAGGCAACCTGTGCATTAAAGCGCCGTGGCCAGCCATTTTACGCACCACGTATGGCGATCATGAACGTTGCCGCAAAAATTATTTTGCCGCTTATCCCGGCTTATACTTCACCGGTGATGGCGCACTGAAAGATAAAGATGGCAACTATCGCATTACCGGCCGTGTGGACGATGTATTGAATGTAAGCGGCCACCGCATTGGCACGGCTGAAGTAGAGAATGCCATTAATATGCACAGCGGCGTGGTGGAAAGCGCGGTAGTGGGATACCCGCACGATATAAAAGGCCAGGGCATTTATGCTTATGTAATTTATACCGGCAAACATGATCCTGAGCTTACCAAACGCGACATCACCATGACCGTAAGCCGCATTATCGGACCTATTGCCAAACCTGATAAAATACAGTTTGTAAGCGGCCTGCCCAAAACCCGCAGCGGCAAGATCATGCGCCGCATCTTACGCAAGATAGCCGAAGGCGAAACCCGGAACCTTGGCGATACAACAACCCTGCTTGATCCGGGCATAGTGGAAGAGATTAAGAACGGAAAGGTGTAGAAATTTTATACGGGTGCTGTTTTAGAATTTAGTATTCCGCTATAAAGCGCTAACACTTAAAGTTTACAGGTTCACGGGTTTACCTGTTCACGGGTTGTTTAAAGTTTAATGTTACAACTATAAAAACTGTTTATCTATATGGTTTACATTAAAGCATTGCACGTTTTTATACAACACGGAATATAATCACCGTTCTTGCTGTAACGGACAATGCTATTCCCGGAACAAATTATAAAAACGCCACTTTCTATCAATAACCATAGTAGAACTTAGGCGCCCGGTAAAGCTGGAAAGAAATTGTAAGAACGAAGGTATAAAACCCGTCTTTTTTATCCGGGTTGCCCCGATACCCGTAAAACTTATAATCATTATTGGGAATTTCATCGGCTCTGTAAGAAAGAGAGGCCGCCTGCTGGCCATGTGTGGACAGTAACTGTACCGTATCCGGATATTGATGTATGCTTACATCATCTATGTAATCGGTAAGCGTTTTTCTTAAATTAAACGCACAGCTTACCATGATTGTATGTGTTAATGCATATTTTACACCTATGCCCATGGGAAATGATACCGCCCATAAAGGATAAGGTGAAGCCTGCCCCTCCGTTCCCAAAGGCTGCAAATATACTTTCTGGCCGGATTGATCATACGTCCAAGGATTAAAATGCACCATGCCTATCCCTGCAAAAATATAAGGCGTAAACTTTCGCGGGTTTGCTTCTGCAATATTCCCTTCATCCGGCTGCTCAATATTAAACAGGTCGTATTGAGCGGTGGCGGCAACTTCCAGTATGGATGACTGGAAACTAAGGTTTCTTTTCACCCATTTCCTGCCATTTTCAGCATCATTTGCCTTAAGAGCGCCATAGCTAAAGGCGATGCCGGTGGCAATATGGGGCGTTATTTTACAACTTAAGCCGGCAAACCCGCCGCGCTTAACCTGGTTAAATGTAACCTGTTTATCCTGCAGGTCGCCAAAATAGTTCATAGGCCCCAAACCGCCGGTAATATACCAGGCAGTTTGTGCTGCTGCGTTAAGCGCAGTAACAATAACAGCTATAGAAAATACAGCGCGTTTCACATAGATAATTTTGGTATGGATATGGTTAAAGATTATTTGCATGTGCATCATCCTGTAAACAGAACCGTGTTTCTGCTGTATGGCCTTTATTATTCTTTTTTTTCTTTTGAATCCATCCATTTCTTCATGCCATAGCCAACAACCGCAGCCGCTACGACCCAGGAACCAGGGTCGAGCGGAATTTCAGGATCAGGATCTCCTCCGGGATCACCGTCAGGCGGTTCATCCCCCTGGGCATTAACTGCTGATAAAGCCATAAGCGATAATGCCACCAATACCAGCTTTACATTTTTTATTGTTTTCATTCGTGCATATTTGTTTTTTCAGTTGTCTCATGGAACCTCGCTATGCACATTCCCTCCCGAAATTGGTTCGGGACAGGCTGTGTGAGAAAAATTATCATGCTCGGTTTCATTCGTACAAGTTTGATTTTTCAATGGCCTCATGCCTGTCCCGAACCTTGCTTCGGGAGAACCTCGCTATGCACATTCCCTCCCGAAATTGGTTCGGGACAGGCTGTGTGAGAAAAATTATCATGCTCGGTTTCATCCGTAATATTTTTTGTTTCTTTAATTGCCGGATGGAACGCCCCCATATTCATTCCCGGTGTGTTAAACTCTTACATGGGCGTTTCATGGTTAATTAATCCTTTAAAAGGATGAGGCATATTTCACTGCTGCAGATTAAACCGGTGCAGTTTTATATATTCGTTAGCGGCTTATTACCATTGGCGCTGAGCCAACAATAAGGCCTTCTTCATTCATTACCTGTACAATATAAACACCTGCTGTTACAGCCGCAGGCACTGCTATTGAAAAACTGTTTTTCCCATATTGATCATTTACCCTGCAACTTGCGATAAGCCTGCTGCCGCCGGTATAAATATGTACAACATAATTGCCGCTTTGGGCGTCATCTAAAACCAGTTTGAATGTTGTGCCGGAAACAGGGTTTGGGAATATCTTTACCTTTATTTTTTTAATCAAAGTATCTATAACCGGCGGCCATTTTGATGGCATAGGCTTAAATACCAGCATAAACCGGTTGCGGTAGCTGTTTGTATCTGTATCGGGCACAAAACGGTACAATGTTTCCTGCGTTAAATCTATTTTCGTTTGCGTATCAAGATATTTATCAACCAACCAGGCTGCATCAGGCAATTGCTGCGGCGTAAAGTGTAAAGAAAATATTTTTAATACGTAAGGCTCCTGCTTTACATAAAGCCTGTAAAACAAGGTATCAGCCCTTTTTATACCCGGCCTTTTCTCTACCGCAAGCGCTTTTTCCCGGCGCATTATTGCCATATTTTCTCCCATATTCCATAATTTTTGTACATCTTTTTCATCTACATCTGAAGAGAAACCTGTTCCGAACACAGCAGCAACCCCATCCATTACCGTTACACTATCCGATTGCATCAGATTGGTATAAATGACAGGCTTTTTTGCTGGTTCCCATGTTTTCGCTGTAATGCCAAATACATTCCATTCATCCGACACCTTATCTGACTCCCGGAATTTAATTACAGGATTTGTGCTGCTGGTATATACCATAAAACCCTGGCCGCTTTGTATTACCGGATCATCGCCTGCCGCATAACTTACGGACTGCCGCACCGGATCATTGGGCACCCAACCTGCATCAGGCGTATAAGCAACATATCCCCCCACCCCATACAAATTGGTTAGTTTGGGATCCATCACCCATATTTTACCTGTATAATAACCACTGCTTCCGTTTGCACCATCAATTATATTCCGGAGGCTTACCGGAGAAGCGTAAGGATTGGCTGCCATATAATAGCTGCTGCTTTCCCATGGCTCAGACCACGTTTTTACATTTGTCCCGCCCAGTTGGTTCAGCTCTCCTTTCGCCCTGATCACTGTTTCGTTTGAGCCATTAATCCCATTCAGGCATATTTGCCTGTCGCCCCTGATGAATATATACCAGGCAGGATGGTCTGTAAGTTTATTGGCGCCTTTGGTGGATGCCGGCGCTGCCCATGCTGTTCCATTCCAGTATTGTAATGAAGGGCTGTTTGTGTTATGGTAATCATAGCCCTCATACCCATTGATGTATGCAATGCCTGTTCCAATGCCTGTGGGCGCGCCTTCTGTAACCGGGCATACCAGGGAAGTATTTGTATATCCTTCCTGCCAGGCCTCATTAATGGTTTGATCAGTTGATTGGAATGGCGCCGTTAAAAAACGCCAGGCCCTCCTGGCAGGTATATAACGCTCTACCGTAGCTTCGCCGGTAATGGCGCCACTGGAAATGCCTATACGTGCATCACCATTAGCGTTTGATTTTAAAGTAAGGAAACCGGCTGTTCCCAAAGGCCCGTTAGCGGTTAAAACACCCGGGCTTGTATAGGTACCTGCCGCTATATTCAGGCTGTTTGCCAGGGTAGCGCTGCCCGTTGAATTAATGGTGAAAGTTTTCAAATAATCATTATATGCGCCCGGCGTAAATTTTAAATCCGGCGCACTGCCATTTAACACTAAGCCGGAAAGATCAGAACCGGTTAAAGTGCCGTCACCAGTGATTGCCGTATTCACAATTAATATCCTGCCATTTAACACAAGCGTATTTCCGGCATTAATGGTTAATGTGCCAGGCACTGTGCGGTCGCCTGCCATCGCTACATTGTTAGCATTTTGTACAGTTACATTAAACGGCTGGCCAACGCCTGCAGTTGCCGAATTTGCATTCCATTCCATGCCGGTTAGCAGCGAAGCAGTGGTATTATAAATGAGCGTTGAAGCGCTTTCATATCCGGGTGCATTGACAACTACAGAACCGCCCGGATTTATTTGCAAATAATGATGGATGATTGAAATGCCGCTGCCCGGATTAAGTTCTACATTCGTTACAGCATTATAAAAACCGGCCGTGCCCGTGCCGCTAATTGTAGCAGCAGCCGTGGAAAATGTTGCTGTGTTGCCATTACCGTTGTAAACACTGCTTTTATAAAAAACCATGCTTCCGCCATTAATTGTAAAGTCAGCAGCGCAATCAAGTGTTGTTGGAAAACTATATCCGTTATCTCCAATTACAAGATTGCCTAAATGGTTTGTGCCTGTTCCCGAAAATGTTTCGGTGGCATTTGTTTTATCAAAATATAAAGTATAGCCATCATTCTCCGTTAAGCTGCCATTATTTATAAAACTGTTGGCTATATGTATCAGCCCGCCACCGGTTTTATGATTTATACTGGCCCCACTGTTTATCTGGAGGTTATAAAATCTTTTGGCCCCCGTGCCTATTATTGTGCCCGCTGATCCGGTTAATATAACCGTGGATATGCCGCCATCCATAGTGGCGGCATCGTTAAACTGGTTGGTAACTGTTGTTACAGACGTACCAAAAGCTGTTGTTTGATAGGAGTTGCCAAAGCGCAGGTTATAAAATGTGGTGGCGCCTGCTATGGTTTGCGTAACAGGCACGGACGATGTTCCGGTTGCATTAAAATCAACCGTTCGCCCATTGGCTGTGAATGTGCCTCCGTTATTCGTCCAGTTGCCCAGTATGTAGAGGTCGCGGGAACCTGCTGTCATTTGCAGTGTTGCACCTGGATTAATGGTAAGATTGCCCGCTACTGCCCTGTTGGCGCCCAATGCGTCAGGTATGGCAACCATTCCCTTTTGTATCGTAATGTTTTGAGGGATGCCTGCCCCGGCAGCAGTGGTGGAGGCAGCACCGGCGCTCCATTCAACGCCTGTTGTGTATGATGCGGCATTATAGATAAGCGTTGAACTGCTGCCATAAGTGGGCGCATTCCCGGTAACCAGTCCATCATTAATGGTAAATATTCCTGTAATTACAGGTGCTGTAGTTAAGACAAGCGGCCCGTTTGAAGTAATGTTATTAAAAGTAGTTGTTGCACTTCCGGCAATTGCACCGCTTCCTCCAAATACTACTGCGCCGGTTGTGCTGCCCGTTGCATTGAATACGCCGCTGTTTGAGAAAGAACCACCGGCACTTATAGTGAGATTATATATGCCAGACATGATTAATGAAGCGCCACTGCTTATGGTAATGGAGGCCACTGCTGCATCAACTGTTGATATAACAGGATAATTGCCGGATGCAACCAACGGGATTAATACGTTTGAAGCGCTTGTTGGCACCGTTCCCGAACACCAGTTATTTCCATTATTCCATTCTGTACTTTCCAGGCCTGTCCAGGTTGGTGAACAGTCGCCTGGCGCGGTTGCGCCCATCCCCCGGTATTGCGCCGCAACGGCGTACATGCCGGCCGAACACTCCCATCTGCTGCCGGAAGTAAATATTTGTTGCGTGGCTTGGCTTACCACCCGGGCTTGCAGCAGCAGGAAACATAATACAATTATAAACAATGTATCTTTTCCATGGTTAACAAAGGCGAAGATTTTCATATACAAGTGGTTTTGAGTATGGTTAAGCAACAATGGGGTATTAAACTTAAAATACCCTTTTATATACCGGTTTAAAACCAGGGAGAAATGAAAGCTGTTCACGGATAAATGACACTACCGAATTCAAGTAAAACCTAAGAATTGTATTAGATACAAGCAACTTTAAAAACGTTCAATACGAGCCGTGCACAATTCATTCTTCATAGAGCAAACTTTATTTTATGATGTATCTATATGCCAAGCGTGCACCCAAAGGTGTTATTCCATGCAATAAAACAGAAAACCGGATTTTTTATGGCCTTATCATAGATTTGGAATATACGGATTGAAATGTACCATCAGCACATTTAATGCAAACGTACATATTTTATAAAATATTTAAGAATAATTAATCAACTGGTTAAGTTTTTATAACCCTGTCCAACAAATACAGAATTTGAAAATAGCAGTAGTTTTAAGAACTATTTCGCCGTTATTTTAATACAAAAGCGCTTATTGCATGATGAACTTCATGCAATAAGCGCTTTATTTATTTTAATTTCTTCCGCTGACTATTATTGGGTGCTCCAGGTAACACCAGACGCCACAGACTTGGTAGCATTACCGCTATTATTATTATATATTATATTCTTTTTTGTGTAAGTGGAGTATGTTTTATATACGCGTATATTATAATCAGTAGTGCCGCTAAGTGTATTGCCCGACACATTAAAGGTGGTGCTATCCACAGGGCTTGTATAACGTGTATCCACCATTATGTTTGCCATACCGGATACAGTGTGTCCTGAGAGGGTGCCACTATTGGTAACTTTATTATTCTGAATAATGATCTGGCCTGCCCCAAGGGAAGATATGCCCATGGTATATGTGTTTTTAATGGTATTATTATACACTTTAGCGGTGGTATAGCCACCCAGGCTGATACCACAACCCTGGCCGTCGGAATTGTACTCGTACCCGCAATTGGTAACGGTGTTGTCATGTATCTGGCTTGTCTGGCCGGAGGCAGCGGACAATTGTATGCCGCTCCGGTAAGTGCTGTCAATTTTCATGTGATGCACTCTTATAAAACCCAACCGGAGGGGTTTGGGATAAATTGTTTCACCGCTGCAGGTAATTGCCCTTGTGCCATTAGGGTCTGTACTTCCCAAATACATTCCTTCCTGGTTGCAAACCCTGATGCGCCCTCTGCGGATCTGGATATTATTGATTACCCAGTTTGGATATTCCAGGCTATCTATACAACTTGCCTCTTCCTTAACCCAATAACCATACGTCTTGTTATATATATCTACCCTGGCTACCTCAATATCTGATGAACGGCCCTGAATGGTAACACCTACACCGCTGTTAGTAGTGGCAGCAATACTAAACCCATAATAAACACCGCTTGCCCCGTTCCCAAGCACTTGTATATACCTGCAATTTGTAAAAGAAAAACCCGAAGTCATTTTCACCTTGCCCCCCTTGTTTATAATTACTATATTTTTAGAAGAGGTGCCATAAACATTTTCCAGCGTGCAGTAACTCCACGAGCCGGTTAATACCAAGGTATCGCCGGGGGAATACGAAAAATTATCACCGTTTAAATACAAGCCCGAATCACTGCCTTTTGTTAGTGTAATACTTTTATTAGTTGTTGTAGCGTCCGTTTCTTCAGAGGATTGGACAGAGCTCGTTGGCGTTAGTTCCGTTTTGGTACAGGCAGACCATGTACTTGCTGCTAAAAGCAGAAATAGTAATTTTCTCATTTAATTAAATTTTTTAATTCGAAAGGCTTTTGAATTGAGGAAAAAATTCCCACCCGGCTTCAATCAAAAAATATTCCTAAATCAAATAAGAAATTATATTAACTTTTTTTTAAAAAAACTAACATTTGTTTTTTTAAAGAGGTTATGACAAAGTAGCCTGAAATGGGGATTGGGCTATGGGACCGTTTTGAATCGTCTTTTTTCTTTTTTTGTAAGTAAATAAAAACCAGGCGAAATTATCACGAATGAAAAGATTGTAGATAAGCACAGGTACAATACAACCTGCCGCTATACAAAAAAATAGTATCACGAATACATTATGAATATCAAGGAAGTGTGTAATAACTGTTCTGGCAAAAGCGGCTACCATCACATGCATAACATATATATAAATTGAATGATAGCCAATTATGCGCAGCCATTTAAAAACATTCCACCTTTGAAGCATAAACGAAAGCGCTATCATTGTGAAGCAACCGGTAAAAGCGATAAACAGAAATTCTCCACGCATAATTGCGGATGTCAGGTAATACATATCGTTGCCCAGATAAAATAACTGGGCCAATATGAAAAACGGGATCGCAGCCAGGAATGTAATGGGGCTCCTGAAAAAATGCTGTACCCTTTCATGAAAAAACATTTTAGATATTATATCGCCTACTGCAAAAAAGATATAAAACTCCATCCAGTCTGAAATCATGCTTATACGCTGAAGATAAGGCGACAGAAAATAAAAAGCCAAAGCAATCAATAACAATAACCACCATTTCCGGGTTATATATTTTTTTATCAGGACATACACAACCGCAGCGTTAAATAAAGCAGGCAAATACCAAAACTGGTCGAGATTGCGCGGCTGGTACAAAAGATAAGTATAATCAATCAGGCCCCGGTTTGAATTTGTAAAACCAGACAATGCAATTTGCAGGGTTATTTGTATGGTTGCCCAGATAAAATAGGGATAAAGTAAAGTTTCAAATTTAGATTCTATGTATTGTTTCACTGTTCTTTTTCGTAGGCTCAGGCTTGCAAAAATCCCGGAAAGCATAAAAAACAATGGCATTCTGAAACTATAAAAAATCATGTTTGCGCTTTCCAGATACCCCGGCACTAATTCGCCGCTTCCCTGTATGCCCAGCAGTGAATGGCGGTAAACAACCAGTACAATTGCTATGCCTTTAAGGTAATCAATCCAATATAACCTGCTTTTTTGCAATGCGGTCAGGTTAAAGGCCCTGGATAACCAGCTTTGCTTTTGGGGTTTGCAATCAGTCATTTGATGCTCGTTTTAAAGCCGGAAGCCTGGAAACAGGCTGCACCGTCCGGAAAATTGTTCTTTTTATTTCTTCCTTTCGCAAACAGCGAATCCTTCAGCTTAAGAAAACGGGACTCGTAAAACCTGAAGCTCAGCGTTGCCACCAAATAAACGATCATTACATAAGGAATAAATACAATTGCCTTTAAAGCAAGGTTATCTGTAGTAAAAACCCGGTTGCATACATACTCAAGAATGGACCAGTGAAAAAGATACATACCATAAGATACTTTGCCAACATTAACCATCCAGTTGGCTTCAAGCAACTTTCGTATGGAAGCAAACGCTTTATTACTGTTATAACTAATCAATGCAAGAATAAACGAAGCAAATAAAAAATTCAGCACTGTGTAATGCCAAACATGCTGGTATAAATGTGTTTGACCGCAATTATACCCCAAATCATTAAAATAATATTTACCGGAGTCTGTATTAGCGAAATTGATAATGCCTGCAATAATTGCAATAACAAGCGCAAGCGTAAAAACCCGCTGCGGTTTTTTTATCTTTTTATCCAATGACAAAACAGGAATCAATCCACCCATAAAAAATGCGTCCAGGTGGCTTAGCGTGTTCCAGTAAACAGTATCGGCAACAACAGGCTCCGTCATACCCTTTGCAGCATAATATTCACCAAGAAAAAACCTTGTAACCGGCGAAACAAAAATTACTGCAATCATTAAAGTTTTGGTAAACCGCTGCGGGCATAAAAGCATGATCAATGGAAAAAATAAATAAAACTGTTCTTCTGTTGAAAGAGACCACAAATGTGTAAACAACGGATTGCCCTGCCACTCAGGCAACGATCTTGTATAGTTAAATGTGTAAGTAAATAAATAAGGTGCGTAATTAGAATAATAAGAAGGAAAATGAAAGAGCAAATATGTAAGTGTTATAAACAGCAAATAGCCAAAGTATAAAGGGAAAATACGCAGTGAACGCCTTATCCAGAATTTTTTAAATTTAAACGAAAGCGATGATGCCGTGTTTTGTTTTTCCTTCCACAAAATCCCGGTGATTAAAAACCCGGAGAGTACAAAAAACAACTGCACGCCAAACCAGCCAAAGTGTATTATTTCAGCATGAAAGCTCATAACCAAAATAATAGCAATAGCCCGCAAACCATCCAAACTTTTGATATATCCTGAATTGTTATTCATTATAATACTTAACCGTTACATCTGCCGGCAATAAAGATTGATATGTTGTTAGATTCCTTACTAAAATTTTATCACTTCCCGGCTTAACTGCATAAAAAGAAACAGTGGCATCGCCGCAGATAACATTATTCTCAATTTGCCATGTGGCAACCTTTTTCCATTGATGCAGTAAAACGGGGTCAAACCAGCTATCATATACAATTGCAAATTCCACTTTATGCCTGGCAACAATTCCATTTAAAAAAGCCGGCGTATCATAATTATCTTTTTTAGCCTTTGCCACATCCATATCGGCCAATCCCCACAAATCAATTATGGTTGATTCATTAAAAAAGGAAACAGCCCCAATATCATTTACGGCAATGGTATCAGCATTATAAAATTTGTTTATAAAATTTGCCATTTGGCATTGTTGTTCATAAATATTTTTACAGGCCTGCGCCGCCTTGGAATAGGCGGAGGAACTTCGTAGCACCAAAGGAAAAAAAAGAAAGAAAGAAATTAATAAAAATACCGGCAAAAGCGCCTTATTTTCTCGCCATCGTAACTGATCTGTGTATTTAACTGCAAGGATTGAAACAATAACTACCGAGCACATTATAAGATAGGCCTCGTACCGGTAAAACCACCCGGTTTTTGCAAAGCATAATTGCAGCAGCGTGCAAATGACTATGAATAAAATAACCAGCGAATAGGATGCTTTGCGCTTTAACTGGTTTCTGAAAAGCAAATAGGCCAATGGTAAAATAATTAATAACCGTTGCGTAGCCAGCGCTGTAATACCGGTTTTTGCAAGCGTTAATTTATCAATCAATATATCACTTACATATCCTGAAAAACCAGCGCCTGCTATCTCAACCGGGCTTGCTTTTAATAAAACAGAGTTAGGCAGAAAATAGCTTTCCTTGCCTACTGATACAACGCCGAAAACAATTAACGGCAATATGGAAATAAATCCCAATAAAAATGCAGCAGCCAGTTTTCGGTAATACAATAAAATGCAACAGGCAATAGCTATTATAAACAACCCTTCATACCTTACGGAACAAATGGCCATGCCATATATAAACAAGCTTTTGGGAACAGGCTTTTGTTCAGGGTTTGTTCTATCCAGGCTGCCTGCCCAGGCAGAAAAACTGAAGATAAATAAAAACGAAAGCAGGCATTGTATCGTATGCTCCATACCGCTTATAATAAGTATGGGGAGCGGGGTAAAAAATATTACGAGCAATAAAATGAATAGCTGCCATATAAACCCTATATTTTCTTTTTGCAGCCTGCGCTGAATAACGAAGATTAAAATAATGCCGGCAACCAGGTTTACAATAAAAGGGATTACTGTGCTTACCGAAAAGAGCTTAAATAAAGCGCCCAGCAAAACGGTATATAAAACAGAAGAAGATGCCGATTGAAATGCATGCGGAGAAATGCCCCAGTTATTGTACAATGCAACGTTTTTAGCAATCGCCATGTGTATATACGTGTCATCAAGCGGGTAAATAAGCTTGCCGCCCGTTAACCTTATTACCTGCCATTCAATAATAACAAGCGGTATAACCAACGCACATAAGGTTAAAAATAGAACTACAGCCTGTTGTTTGCTACGTATTGTATTGCCCACGAATATTTATTTTAAAGCATCTTCCAGTTTCATCCCGATTAGTCTTTCCAGTTCTACCTTTACAAGATCCTGCTTAAGCTGCAACTCTACAGCCTTTACGGCTTCATCATTATATTTTTTTGAAGCTTCATTGTACAGATCAAGGCTTGTGGTGCCGTTTTTAAACTTTTGCTCCACCTGCATAAAGCTTATTTGTGCATCGTCTATAACCTGGTTTTGGATAATCAACAGCTTTTCATTTGCCTTATACTCTTTATAATTCCTCAGCACCTCGGCCTTTATTGACTTGGCAAGTTCCATTTGTTGTTCCCTGGCTATTTCCTGCGATGCTTTTGTTATTTTTATATCGGTTCCGTTCCCTACAATTAATCCTATAGGTATCGTTACACCAAAAAAATATTTTGGATACACATAAGCGGTGGTTGAGGTATTAGACGGCTTTGCAAAAGTTTGATCGTTATAGGAAGCTGATAAGCTTAATAAATTAAGCCAGTTGCTTCGCTGCTTCTTTAGCTGGTATTCCAAAATTTTATTCTGGCCTTCCGTTTGTTTATATTGTGGCTGGGCTAAAGCAAGCCGCACCAGCCTGTCTTCAATTACCGTATCGCTGGCTGTGCCCATCAAAAGTTTTTGTATTGAGGCGGAATGCGAAACATTGTCTTGCGGTACAGTATCAGCAATTTCTTTTTGTGCAATCTTTGACGAGGTCTGCGCATAGGATGGCGTAAAACAGCAAAGGCAAACCATCAGTGCGAGACAGGCAGAATGCGTTCTGATTTTTTTCATTTTTTATTGGTTTTTAGTTTTGCACCGGATATGTTTAACCCGGCGTCAGGCATATTCAGATTTTGGGTTTTCTGTTCTTTCTGATATAACGGCACGCTTTTCATTTCTTTTAAAACTATTTAATTTAAGCGTTAAGGCTATTATTGGATAATAAACAACGGTGTCTGTTATCTGGCCTATAGCATCCTGTGCAAAATCTGCTATGTAAAATGAAAACAAAAATGCGCAGGATGTTGCATAAAGCACTTTTGCATCCGGCTGGGCCGAATCAAAATAACCACGTATGCAGTTTTTTAAAACAACGAAATATAAAATACAAATTATAATTAACCCTATCCAGCCTGTTTCCAACGCTTTCTTCAGGTAACCGCTATCGGGAGGAAAACCGGCGAGATAATGAGAAGGGTTAAACCGCAGGCCGCCTGCCCCGGTTGTGCACAAGCCGCCGCCGATGGGGTGAGCATAAATATAAGGCTGAATAAACGCCCTGTTTGTTTCCCGCACTTTATAAGAATCATCGTTTGCACCACTGAAAGTTGTCCTGAAACGGTTAATGGTGGCGTTACCATAAAACGGCCCGTACATTAACACAATAAAACCCAGTATGGCGAATGCAGCGAAAATCTGTGTGCTCCTTTTATTTATGGTTAATAACATGAACATGACCAGCCCTGCAACAGCCATTGCATTGGCCGTTCTTGTGCCTGAATAAGCCATGCCCAGAAACATAAGCGCAACACCGGACAGTATGATTAATTTAACAGGCAGCTTTTTTTCATTCCAGGCAATTATCAGGAAAAAACAACCGCAGGAAGCCATCATAATGCCATAAGCCGTGGGGTCTGACATGGTAGAGAATTTGCGAAAATCGCCACCGATAAAAATCAACCCAAAACGGTTACTGTCTGCCATAGCCCAGGCACGTTCATAATCAAACAAACCATGCCATTGCTGAATACAGCCATATAACCCGGTAATTGTGCACATGATAAACAATACAGTTAAAAATTTCCGCACACTTTCGTAACTGTCAAAAGCCCTGTATGCTATAAAGAGCAGAAACCATGCGCCAAGCGATTTTCTGATGGTTTGATACCACCCGTTAAATGAATGCGCATAAGGATTGAACAACTCAATTAACAAATAAGAAAATAAAACAAGAATAACTATTACAACAGGGGTATGTACAAATTGGTTTACTGTTTCTTTAAGATGAATTCTTTTTACAAAAAAGCTAAACAAGGTAGCCACCACAAGCGCATCGGCGCCAACGCCGGTTGGAAATGTATCGTTAAAGAAAAAACGGGAAAAAGCAAAAGCAAAAAAGCAGTAAATTATATTGATGAATAACCCGGTTAATGTATCTAACATGCAGGCAAGCACTATTGCAATGCCGCATATTAAACCGGTAATGCCAATGCCTAAAATTGTTTGCGCTGCAAATAAATACCCCAACGCAACAGCAAATAAAGCAATCAGTATATATCCGGAAATATTGTTCAGCTTTTGCTCTATAAATGTTTTTTGCAAAAAGCTGCCCGTTTTCTGCAACAATGAATGCTTCAATTTTTCTATGCCTGAAAGCGCCATGCTAAAAGAATAATATTTTCAAAAAAATATAAATCAATATGGCTGCCGCTGCAAGCGTTACGATTTTTTCATGCAAAGAGGCTTTTCTTTTCATCATGGGAACTTGAATTTAAAAAAATTTTTTATGCATCATTGAGGGTTTCAAGCTGTACCATATTTAAAACAGCGCCACAGAATTTACCATTCAGGTTCTTAAAAAACTTAATAGACTCTTTATCTATCTGCTTGATCACATGCCTGGCAGAGAAGATAGCCACAATACCGTCAACATATTGTGTTAATTCCTTACTGTCGGAAAAATCATTAAGCGGAGGGCCTTCAAGAAAAATATAATCATATACAGTAGTTAACTTCTGCAAATGCTGCAGCAGATTTTTTGCCGGCAGGATTTCAGAAGGGGTATAATCCCCGCCACTGCAGCCAATCAGGTATATCATTCCTGTGCGCACATCAACGGACGCATTTTGAATTTCTTCTATCAACTTATCATCCGCATCGTCTGCAATAATCTTTTCCAGAACGGGTGTTCCGTTCAATTGAACCGTAAGGTCGTTGTTACAAAAATTAGTATCCACAATCAAAACCTTTTTCTTGCTCAGGCTCAGGCTATACGAAAGCGCCTGTATTAAAGTGGTTTTACCCTGCCCTTTTTTTGTACTGGTAAAAAGAAATACCTTCTTGCCGCTGTTTTCAATTTCATACCTCAGCTTTCTAAGCGACTCCCTGAATTTATTTTCCCTGTTTTTCTCAAGCGAATCTTTTACGGCGGAAGTATTGGCTACCACCTGGGCAATGTCTTTATTTTTAAGGCTTGTAAAGTTTACAAGGCTTAATAATTTAAGGTTCACCACACGTGAAAATACAGAAGGTGTTTTTACAGATGAATCAAGATAAGTAAGAAATATAATAATCAATATGGAACAAACCATTACCGCCACGCCTGCCATGCCCACAATCAAAAAGCGCTTTGAAGGCTCCGGCTCAATTGCAGGCTGACCAACCAGTATCTGGTGAAAACTATTTACGGAAGCATTGCTCTGGTCAACGGCAGTATTGTATTTCTGCAAAATGTCTAAATATTCCTTATCGGAAAGGTCTGCATCTTTCGATAAGCTTTGCGCTTCCGCACTGCGCGTTGCTGCGCTGCTAACGCTTCCCTGCAACTGGTCAATTTTAGCCTGAAGGGAAGCAATGCGCAGTTTTGATGCTTCTATTCCATCCTCCAAATCACTTTTTCGCTGCTGCAAGGCAGCTTTATCTATTGATGATGATGATGAGCCTGTTGCCAGGCCTACAGATTTAATCTTACTCTGGTATTGGGCATTTAAATTATTATACCTGTTTAATGCATCCTGGTCGGTAGAGCCGCTGTTCAAATATTCCTGGTAAGCGGCATTCTTCTGGTCTCTCAGTTTAACTACTTCACTGTTGTCAACAGCTGTTACAGGAGTGCCGGCAGCAGATAACTTTTGGCTAACGCTTTTTAAGGCTATTTGGCTAGTGGCCAGTTTATCCTGTTCCTCTTCAAGTGTTTTCTGCAAACCGCTTATCAAATCAAAATTGCTTTTATTGGCATCATCTATATTAATCAGGCCGGTGGAGGCAATTTTCTGATTGGCTTCGCTACGGTCCTGCCGCTTTCTTTCCAGTAAACTTTGCAATGTATCTATAGATTCCGATGTTCTTTCGGTACGGATAAATTTATAATAACGAACAAAATCTTTGTAAGCATTGTTTACCATGAATGCGGATAGTTCCGGGTTTTCTGAGCTGTAATCTATTTGTATGTAGTCTGTACGGTCAAGCCTGTACACATGCAGTTCGCTGGCCAGTGAGCCATAATCATAACCGTATAATTTCAAAAACCCAAGCAGCTTTTTTTCTTCGGGCTTATAGGAAGTAAGCACACTCATAGAATTAAGCTTGTCATTAAAAACCTGCTTTGCCTGGTTTATATCAACCGCTTTGTAAACGTCAGACTGTTTCTGCTCATCTGTTAATTTCCTGAAGGCCTGCGACGGGTTTTCCAGATCATGCAGGATAACACTGTACGACAACAGGCTCATAACCGTGGGCGAAGTAAATGTTACAACCGCATTATTGAATTTTGTGTCTGCCTCAAAGAAATTATTTTCCCCGTTCACGCTTACCACGTCGTTGGTTGTAAAGCCGGTTGAAACCTGTGAAATAGACCTGTACGCAAGGGGCTGGTCTTTTGTAAAATACCATGCAATTACTGCGGCAAGAATAGCAGAACCTGCTATTATCCATTTTCTCTTCAACAAAACCCTTAGCAGATAAACGAAGTCCATATAAATTTTTAATTAAAATTAATGCTGTTTGGTTATTCTTATTGTTTTACTGATCATGGTATCAGGCGCTGTAAGCTTTACCATATACAATCCGGAAGAAAGACCTTTCTGGGGCTTAACTGCAACTGAGTTATTGCCTTTGAATAAATTTACCAGCCGATTCTGATATAAAAGCTTACCGCTCAAATCATATATTTCCGCATCGCCCTTTACCGGTAAAGGGAATGAGGATATAAAATTACTGATGAAACGCCCATGTAAAATTTTTACACACAGGGAAATGTATAGTAAGGCGTTCCATCCGACAATTAAAAAAACAAAAAATATACGTATGAAAGAATTAGCGTAAGCCTTTAAATTTCCAAAGGCAGCCCTTTTCCCAATGGCAGCCCCTGCTGTTTTTTGGGCGCTTACAAACGAAATTGCACTTGCAGGCAACTGTGGTAAGGAAGAAGACATATTTAGCGCTTGAAGCATGATGATTAAAAAAATTTTTTAAAATTAAACAGGCGCCAATAAATAACAGGTGTAAAATTGGTAAAGCAGCCAATTTTGTTCGTAAATGCAAAAAAAACCAAAGAATGCAGGAGGGCGGGCATTAATTCATCAGGTTTCAATCCACATCAATCTTTAAAGGGGCGCGCTTTACTTTTTCCCAGGCCGAAGCCTGCTTTTTTGAGATAAAACGGAAAAAGCCCTGTATTACAGATACGTTCATAAAAACAAAATACCCGGCCGCTTTTAAAGAAGCAAGCTTAGCCTTAGCAGATATATAGGGAGATGCGAAGGCGATAATATAAAAAACAACCTGCATAATAAAACAGGCGCTGTAAAAACAGCCGCCGCCTTTTGCAATAATGACAAGATTTGATATAAAAACTGCAATAAGGCAAAGCGGGCTTATGCACCAGCGCATCACACGATGGGATATATATAAGAACGTAAGCCTGGGATGTTTCCAGAATTTAAGCAGGGGCGCAAGCATTGTTATCGCCTGGAACCCTCCGGCGGCTATACGGATCTTTCTCTCTTTTTCATCTTTTATTGATATGGATGCAAACTCCATAGCATAAGCGCGGGGCTCATAGATTACCCGGCGCCCCCTTTGCGCCGTTTTTAACGAGATTACAAAATCATCGAGTATCACATCATTGCCAATGGGCTCATATAATGATCTTCGTATTGAAAACAATTCACCTGCAGCGCCTACCACCGAATAAAAGTCTGAGTCAATTTTTTTCAGAAACGATTCATACTTCCAGTAAAGCCCTTCCCGGTTGCCTACACCGTTACTGTCTTCTTCAGCCTGAATTACTTTTTTTTCACCCGCCACACCGCCTACCTGGGTATCTTCATAATGAGAAGCTATATATTTTATGGCATCGGTGTTTAAAAAAGTATTTGCATCACTCATTATTAATATATCATTCTGCGCAGCAGCGGCAGCCCTGTTGAGGGCGGCAGATTTGCCCTTTCTTTCAGAAGCATGCAGCAATGTAATGCCCGGGTATTTTTGAATTATTGACACCGTGTTGTCCATAGAGCCATCCGTAATAAAAATGAATTCAATTTTTGACGGAGGGTATGCCAGCTTTAGCGAATTGCGTATCTTTTCTTCAATTATGTCCTGCTCATTATAGGCCGCTACAATAAATGATACCGAAGGATAAAAACCTGATGTATGCACCGCCTTATATTTTGGATGGATTTTATTGAAAGCATAAGCAATCAGCGCATATCCTATATAATTAAAAAAGAAGAAAAAACCGCTGATAAAAAGCATATATACCCATATAATCATACTCGCAATTTATATCCAATCATTTGTTTATCCTATTCTGCCAAAAATTTAGCTTGAAGTTTTTTTGCGTTCCCGAGCATTTTTCCAACGTTTACCAATTTCGAAGGCCGGGGCAAATATAGCAGGCTAATTTTAACCCATAAAGAATTCGTACCATGTGGAACTTATCTACAAAGAAAACAATTTTAATTACAGACGATGATGAGGTGATGGTTTTGCTGCTGAAAAAAATTTTTGAGAAAAAATACAATGTATTTACAGCTTGTGACGGTGTAGAAGCCATTGATCATCTGTCCGGCGGAATTTGCCCTGACCTGATTATTACAGACATTTTGATGGAAAATATTGATGGGTACCAACTGGTTAAACATCTTTCCACAAGCATTATTTACCGGCACATCCCTATAATAATATTATCAGGCTCTAAAGACATAAAATTATCTTATCAGGTGCCTGGCGCCACCGTTCTGTGCAAGCCTTTTGATCCGCTTCAGCTAAAAGAATTGGTGGAAACAACTATCCTGAAAAAATATGATAGGAATATCATACAATGAAAACTAAACTCACGATTAATATGTTTAACTCCGAAACAATAACTTTAAACGAAACAACAGTAACAGAAACCAACCTCCGGGGCCTGAACCTGCTGGTAATACTATCTGCTTCATCTACCGGCGCCGGAAAAAAATTTTTAAAAAGCCCGCAGACCTGTATCACGCAAGATTTTTTAACGGCAAAGGAAATTGTTCTGACAGGCGAAAATCTTCCTTTCGATGCTATAATATGTGATGCTGAACTAAGCAAAAAAGGTGTTGCTGATTTTTCCAGGTTCCTGAGCAGCCAGCAGATAACCGGTCACACGCCCCTTCTTTTATTAAGCTTCCAGGAAAAAGCAGACAGCGCTTCGCTCTTAAGCCACCTGAAAGGCTTTGATGATGTCATAACGGCTAATATAAGCCCGGCTGACCTGAACGAAAAAATTGGGATACTTAAAAAATATAAATCCCTGAAAAGCAGCATGCCTTATCATCAGGAAAAACTGCAATATTTCCCGTTCGATCACAGGGGATTTAACTACATCGCTAAAAGGGCTTTGGATATTTTACTTTCTTCTTTTCTATTACTGCTTGTTTCACCGTTTTTCATCATTATTGCCATTGCCATTAAGCTGGAAAGCAGGGGGCCGGTTTTTTACAGGTCAAAACGTGCAGGCCGGTGGTATAAGGTCTTTACCTTTTATAAATTCAGGACCATGATTGTAAACGCAGACAGCATGATTGCTAACCTGCAATACATGAACGAATATAAAGACCATAAAACATCTTTCTTCTTTAAATTAAAAGATGACCCGAGGGTTACCCGCGTAGGAAAATTTTTGCGCAAAACCAGCCTGGATGAACTGCCGCAGCTCATCAATGTTTTAAAAGGCGATATGAGCATAGTGGGCAACAGGCCGTTGCCACTCTACGAAGCCCAAACCATCACGGTTGACAAATCGGCCAAAAGGTTTTTTGCCACTGCCGGCATCACCGGTTTATGGCAGATTGAAGGCCGGTCAAACGAAAACCTTACCATTGATGAAAGAATTGCAATGGATGTGGCTTATGCCGACAATGCTTCTTTTTTATACGACCTGAAAATTATGCTTAAAACGCCAAAAGAATTAATACATAAAAGCAATGTTTGATGTAGTGGTTAACATATTATTCCTGGTATCGCTGGTTTACTGCGGTTTCTCCGTATTATATTTCTTTATTTTTTCGTTAGCCGGTTTTTTACGTAAGAAAGATGCCAATGTAAACTATTCTGTGCCCATAAACCGCATTGCTATCCTGGTGCCGGCATATAAGGAAGACAATATTATTTTATCAACTGCACAAAACCTTTTACAACTGGACTATCCTAAAAACTGGTACGATGTTTACATCATAGCCGACTCTTTTCAGCCCGGTACCCTTGCCCGGCTAAAAGAGCTTGATGTAAATGTTATTGAAGTGTCTTTTGAAAACAGCACAAAAACCAAATCACTGAATAAGGCCTTTGAAGCCATTTCAGAAAATTATGGTATAGCTTTAATTTGCGATGCAGATAACCTGCTCACGCAGGATTTTTTAAGGCAGGTGAATTACGAATTTGTGTATGGCCAAAAAGCAGTGCAGGCAAAGCGTGTTGCCAAAAATGCAGATTCAAAATTTGCCGTGCTGGATGGCTGCAGCGAAGCAATAAATAATCACATATTCAGGAAAGGCGCAAATGCCCTGGGTCTTTCTTCCGCAGTGATCGGCTCAGGAATGGCTTTTGAATTTAATATGCTGAAAAATATCCTGTCAGAAATTTCGGCTGTAAGCGGTTTTGATAAGCCGCTCCAGTTAAAACTGGTTGAACTGGGCATAAAAATAAAATACCTGGAAAACGCATTGGTTTTTGATGAGAAGATAGACAACCCCAATGCATTTAAACATCAAAGAAAAAGATGGCTGCTTAGCCAGTTCGTTTACTTAAAACAATTTTTTGCACCAGGGCTAAGCCAGCTTCTTAAAGGCAATTTCAGTTATTTTAACCTGGCGGTTTTAAATAATCTTGTTCCGCCCCGTGTGCTCCTGATCTTTGCCTTATTTGTATTAACCCTGTTTAGTTATTTTTTTCAACCCTCTGTAATTTTCAATGCATTTCTCAGCCTGAGCATTTTATACTTTATAACGCTTGCCATGGCTTTGCCGAGGCGCCTGATAAACAAAAAACTATTTACCGCAATGCTGGAACTGCCAAAAGCAGTTTTTGTAATGATCATTTCACTGTTTACGGCCGGAAAAGCAAAAAATGTTTTTATTCATACAACGCATACAAAAAACGAAATAACCAATCCTTTATTTAAGCTGAATGACAATTAAACCGCTCATATCAATCATTACGATTAACTACAACAATGCAGATATTACAGCTGATCTGTTGCGGTCAATCCTTTGTCTTCAATATGCCAATACCGAAGTAATAGTTGTTGATAATGCTTCAGGAGAAAACCCTTCAGAAAAACTGAAAAGCGTTCTTCCTTCGGTTAAAATCATTTTAAGCGATAAGAACCTCGGCTTTGCCGGTGGCAATAACCTGGGCATTAAACAGGCGAAAGGCGATTACCTGTTTTTTGTAAATAATGATACAGAGCTTACGCCCACCATACTGGAAGGCCTTCTTGAAATATTCCACAACTATCCTGATGCCGGGGTGGCAAGCCCGAAATTTCATTATTACTATGCGCCGGGCACCATTGAATTTGCAGGCTATAACGCGGTAAACACTTTTACAGCAAGAAACAGCATGGTGGGTTGCCGCACGAAAGACGAAGGCCAGTACGATGCCATATCAAAAACAAACTATGGCCACGGCGGCGGCATGATGGTTTCAAGGCGTGTGATTGATGAAGTAGGCTTAATGCCTGAAGTGTATTTTTTATACTATGAAGAATTTGACTGGTGCGAGCAAATAAAAAAGAAAGGCTTTAATATTTATTATCAATACAAATCATTGATCTACCATAAAGAATCAATGAGCGTGGGCAAAACAAGCACTTTAAAAACGTTTTACCTTAACAGGAACAGGATACTCTTCATGCGCAGGAATGTAAAAGGCATTTCATTTTTAGGGTTTGCCTTTTATTATACTTTCTTTACGCTGCCCAAAAATACACTTGGCTTTTTGCTGAAAAAAGAAACGGATCATTTAAAAGCTTTCTGGAAAGGCATTAAATGGAATCTATCAAATCGTAACCTCAAAAAAATTGAATTATGTGCGGAATAGCCGGTTTTTGCGACTTTAATAAAAATACATCTGCACCTGTATTGCAGAAAATGACCGATGCCTTAGCGCACCGCGGCCCGAACGATGCCGGCTATGAAGTAATTGATAACCCAAATGCGTCAATCGGTTTAGGGCAAAGGAGATTATCCATCATAGACCTTTCAGCCAATGGCCGCCAGCCCATGCATTTTGAAAACCTCAGCCTGATTTTTAATGGTGAGATATACAATTATAACACTGTTCGCGAAGAGCTTATAAAAGCCGGTTACTCTTTTAACTCAACATCAGACACTGAAGTTATTTTAAAAGGGTATCATAAATGGGGCGATGCCGTGGTAAATAAATTCATCGGCATGTTTGCTTACATTATTTACGACTCAAACAAAAATGAAGTAACCATTTGCCGGGACAGGGCCGGTGTAAAACCATTATATTATTATTGGAATAATAATGTTTTGCTTTTTGCATCTGAATTAAAAAGCCTGCACCAGCATCCGTCTTTCTATAAAGAGATTGATGTAAACAGCCTGTCACTGTTTCTTCAATACAGTTATATCCCGGCGCCGCATACCATTTTTAAAAACACATTCAAATTAAAGCCGGCGCATTATCTCAAATTGTCGCTTTCAAATAAAAAAATAACAGAAACCAGGTATTGGGATGTGTGTGATTATTATAACAGGCCTACACTTGATATTTCTGAACAGGAAGCCATTAACGAAGTAGAAAAACTGCTTATCTCATCTTATGAATACCGCATGGTGGCCGATGTTCCGGTTGGCTTGTTTTTAAGTGGTGGTTACGACAGCACAAGCGTTGCTTCCATCCTTCAGAAAAACAGGACCGAAAAATTAAAAACTTTTACAATAGGCTACAAAGAAGCTGCTTTTAACGAAGCGCCCGAAGCCAAAAAAATTGCGGAATATCTTGGCACAGATCATCATGAATGGTATGTATCTGCTTCAGATGCCGCCGATGTTTTTCATAAGCTGCCTGAAATATATGATGAACCTTTTGCCGATAACTCCGTTGTTCCCACGGCATTGGTGAGCAGGCTGGCAAGCCGGCATGTAAAGGTTTCTCTTTCTGCCGATGGCGGCGATGAAGTGTTTGCCGGTTACAACAAGTTTAATCAATCAATCCGTTATACTGAATCCGTTCCCTATTTTATGCAATCGCTCTTCGGGAATGTAATGTCTTACATTAACCCGGAGAGCATTCCATATTTCAACAGGCAATATAATTTCGCCACGCGGTATAAAAAGATGCAAAACATCTGGAAAGAAAAATCGCCGGCGGCTGCCATGAAATATATCAGCCAGTATATTACACAAGATGAAGCCTTCGTATTTCTGAAGCATAAATACGAAGGCTATAAAACAAACTTTGAAAGCGGCTGTAAATTCTCCGGCGATGTAAATACGCTCAACAAATTACTGGCCATAGATTATCAAACCTTTCTGGTGGATAATAATCTTGTAAAGGTGGATCGCGCCACCATGTCCGTAGGGCTTGAAGGCCGTGAACCCATGCTCGACCACCGCATTATAGAGTTTGTGGCGCAGTTACCCGCACATTTAAAGATCCGCAATCAAACCAATAAATACATGCTTAAGCAAATTGTGCACAAGTATGTTCCGAAAGAATTAATGGACAGGCCCAAAATGCCTTTCATAGCGCCGCTAACCGTTTGGTTCAAAGATGAGCTGAAAGAAAAGATCAATTATTATTTAAGCGAAGAAAAATTAAATGAGACAGGCTTGTTCAATAATGGCCCTGTAATGAAATTAAGCAAAGATTATTTGCAGGGAAAACGTGTTACCTATCAAAAAGTATGGAACATCCTGGTATTTCAGTTATGGTATGAAAGGTGGTGCAAAAACGCCGCTTAATAATATGGGTTTGAATAATGGAAAAGAAAAAAATTAAAATACTGCAGGCTATACGGCAGGGAAAAGTGGGCGGCGGAGAATCGCACATTTTAAGCCTTGTAAAGCATATTGACAGAACAATTTTTGAGCCGGCAGTTCTTTCTTTTACAGACGGGCAAATGATTACTGAATTAAACCATACAGGCATTGAAAACTTTGTAATTCCTTCCGAAAAGCCTTTTGATTTTACCACCTGGAATAAAGTTAAAAAGCTGATGCAGCAGGAGCAGGTTGATCTTGTGCACATACATGGCACAAGGGCCACATCCAATATTTACTGGGCTGCAAAAAATTTACATTTGCCTGTTGTTTATACTATACATGGCTGGTCGTTTCACGACGATCAATCATTCTTTACAAAAAAGGCGCGCATCTTATTTGAACAATGGATAACAAAAAAAACCAACTGCAATATTTCGGTTTCCGCGTCAAACCAAAATACCGGCAAGGCTAATATCCCAAACTTTAGTTCCACCGTTATTTATAACGGTATTGACGTGGCGCATTTTAACCCGGCCAATACAGACAGAAGATGCGTGAGAAGGGAGTTGAACATTCCGGCTGATGCATTTGTTACCAGTTTCATCGGCAGGGTTACCATTCAGAAAAACCCATTGGGGCTGATACAAGCATTTAAGAAAGTGGCTGAAGCCAATCCCAAAGCCATATTGCTGATGGTGGGCGATGGCGATTTAAAGAAAGCGGCAATACAATCAGTAAAGGAGCTTGGATTGGAAAAATCCGTTGTGTTTGAAAATTTCAGGACTGATGTGGCCGATATTTTATTTTCATCTGATGTGTACTGCCTGCCTTCATTATGGGAAGGATTTCCTATAGGCCTGCTGGAAGCCATGGCAATGAGCAAGCCGGTGATCGCTACAAAAGTGGATGGTTCTTCTGAGATCATACATCATAATAAAAATGGTTTATTGATTGAACCGCAGCAGGATGAAGCGCTGTCAACCGCTATGCTTGAATTAATGAACAATGAAACGTTGAGGACAGCGTTGGGAAAAGCGGCAAGGCAAACTATTACTGACAATTTTGATGTTTGCAAAATGACCAGGCAAATTGAAAATATTTATTCCAATATCTTATCCAATAATTAAAAAAAATGAACAATAAAACAGATTTATACGAGTTTGAAAGAATTGCTGACAGAAAGCGCATAGATTTTATTGCAAACTTTCTGCAGGATGCTTTACCGGCTAATGCAAGCATTCTCGATGTGGGTTGCGGCAATGGCGTCATAAGCCGCCACCTCGGGCGTTTTGGGTTTAATATAACCGGCATTGACGTAAGCGAAAAAGCCATTGAAAAAGCCAAAGCACTGAACCAGTTCAGCAATGTACAGTTTATGACGAAAAGCGCAGAACAGCTTGTGGAAGAAGGTTCAAGATATGATGCAATAATATGCAGCGAAGTGCTGGAACATCTTAATAACCCCGATGCATTGCTGGAAGTTTTGCAAAAAAGCCTGTCATCAAACGGCAAATTAATCATCACGGTGCCTAATGGCAAAGGGCCAAGGGAAAGCATTATTACAAAGCCTGTTTTAAGGCTAAGAAATAAAAATAACCGGATATGGAACTTGATAGTAAAGTCAAAGAAATTATTAGGCTATAGCGGCACCACTGTACAATCTGATGCAGACAATTTAGATCATATCCAGTTTTTTTCAAAAAAAGATATTCAGCAACTTTCGTCAAAACATAATTTAGAAATTGTACGGTTTGGCAAAGCAAATTTCATAGAGGATGTTTTTCCGTTTTCGTTTTTTACAAAACGCATAAAATTCCTGCAGGTCATTGACTGCAAAATAGCTGACTGGTTACCTTATTATCTCACAGGTGGGTTCTTTTTCGTTTGCGAAAGAACGACCATTACAAAACAGAGGCAATAAAAGCATAATGAAAATAGCCTATTTAGCATTAAATGATCCGTTAGATAAAAGGTCTTGGTCCGGCACCACTTACTATATTGCCAAAGCATTGCAGAAAAATGGCAATGAGGTGAATTTTCTTGGTCCTGTTAAACCTCCAAAATGGCTTGATAAAACATTGCGTGCAATGGCTAAAGCCACAAGAATAATTTTCAGAAGGGAATATATTACAAAATACAGCCTGCTGCTTAGCTGGTACACAGCCAAACAGTTTAATAAAAAACTCAAAGAGAGAAATTACGATTGCATCTGCGCCCCCGCTGCTTCCGTTGAGCTTGGTTTTTTAAAAACCAACCTGCCTGTTATTTACATTACAGATGCAACATTTGAATTGATGAGCAATTACGATTACAGCGAGTTTGATAAAATGTTCTGGTTCTCAAAAATTGAAGGCAATCTTTTGGAAAAGCATGCTTTAAAGAAAAGCACTGCCATCATATACCCTTCAACATGGGCGGCCGAATCTGCAGTGAAGGATTATCATATTGCAAACAATAAAGTTTTTATTGCACCATTTGGCGCTAATATTGATTTGATCCCGGACAGGAAAATCATTTATAAAAAATTAGAGAACAAACAGCTCACTTTATTGTTCCTTGCTGTTGATTGGGAGAGGAAGGGCGGAAGCATAGCATTTGATGTTTTAAAAAACCTGATTTATACGCATGGCATACAGGCTAAGCTTATTGTATGCGGCTGTGTGCCACCTTCACATATTGCTCATCCCAATATGGAAGTGATACCTTTTCTAGACAAGAACAATAAAGATGATTACAAAAAATTTGTAGAGATCATGTCTTGCGTTCACTTTTTATTAGTGCCAACAAGGGCCGACTGCTCTTTGCTGGTAGGGTGTGAAGCCAATGCTTATGGCGTTCCCGCTATTACAACCGAAACCGGCGGTGTGCCGGAAATAGTTAAGGATGGCATTAACGGGTATTGCCTGCCTTATTCAGCGCCGGGCAGCACGTATGCAGCCCTGATAAGCGAATTATTTATTAATGAAGAAAAGTACCAGCAGCTTGTAGCCTCAAGCAGGCAACGATTTGAAGAACATTTGAACTGGCAAAAATGGTCAGAAAGCTTTAATGAGATTTATGAAAACAAGGTAGCCAAAAAAGAACCCGCACTTAGTTTAAATTAAATATGTAATAATGCTGACATGTATGATCAGCATTATTCTCTGCACGATCAATAAAACAATACCGGCGCACATAAAGCAGCCGGTATTATTTTTTATGATGTCTCAAATAAGACTTAACATCAGGCACTGATTAAGCGTAAAGAAAAAAAATTAGTAAGATTTGGTTTTAAAACAGAAGTAATCTAAACCCGTTGGCGGAGTTTATTTATTGCTTGGGAGAGGCATAACCTTTGTAGGAAAACACCGGTTAAGCATGCACTCCGGCGGAGTGCCATCTGAAATTCAATATGCAGCTCCGCCGGAACCGAATGCGCTTATTATTTAATGCGCAGCTACAAATATGTTACTCCTCAGGGCAATTTTTATAAAAAGCAATTAACCCCACTCGAACGGATTAATCTAAATATTATAGTGTAACAAAAAGAAAGAAGTGCAACTTTATTAATATCGGATAAGATGTATCTGCCCAAAAGGGAAAAAAACAATAGATGTACTAATGCTCCGCAATAAACCCATCCTCCCCATCCATTCATCCACCCAAATCCCCGTTCAGACAATTACTTAAACGCATTAAAACCTGTTACATTCATACCCGTTATAAGCAGGTGAATATCATGCGTGCCTTCGTAGGTAAGCACGCTTTCAAGGTTCATTATATGGCGCATAATGCTGTACTCTCCGGTAATGCCCATACCGCCGAGCATGGCCCTTGCATCACGGGCAATATGGGCGGCTATATCGCAACTGTTGCGTTTGGCCATGCTCACCTGCGCCGGCGTTGCTTTGCCTTCATTCATTAAAACGCCGAGCCGCCACACAAGTAACTGGGCTTTGGTTATTTCGGTTATCATCTCCGCCAGCTTCTTTTGCTGCAGTTGGAATGCGCCGATGGGTTTATCAAACTGCACCCGTTCTTTGCTGTACCGCAAAGCCGTATCGTAACAATCCATAGCAGCGCCGAGGGCGCCCCATGCAATGCCATAACGGGCTTTGGTTAAGCATCCCAGCGGGCCTTTTAAACCTTTTACGTTGGAGAAAACATTCGCTTTAGGCACACGCACATCATGAAAAACAAGCTCGCCGGTGGCGCTGGCGCGCAGGCTCCATTTGCCATGCGTAGCTGGCGTTGAAAAACCTTCCATGCCACGCTCAACAATTAAGCCACGTATATCTCCGTTTTCATCCTTTGCCCAAACAACAGCAACCTGTGCATAAGGCGCATTGCTGATCCACATTTTGGCGCCATTCAGTATTACATAATCGCCATCTTCTTTAATATTGGTTACCATACCGGCAGGATTGCTGCCAAAATCAGGCTCCGTTAAACCAAAACACCCCAGCCATTCCCCGCTTGCCAGCTTAGGCAAATACTTATTGCGTTGTTCTTCGCTGCCATACGCATAAATGGGATACATTACCAAACTGCCCTGTACACTGGCTGTTGAACGAACGCCGCTATCGCCCCGCTCCAGTTCCTGCATCATTAACCCATAGCTGATGTAATCCAGGCCACCGCCGCCATATTCCGGCGGAATGGTTGGGCCAAAACAACCCAGCTCGCCCATTTGCTTTACGATAAACTCAGGAAATGCGGCGCGCTGTGCATAGTCTTCTATAATGGGTGAAATTTCTTTCTTCACATAATTGCGCACTGTTTCGCGAACAAGCTTATGCTCATCGGTAAGCAGTTCATCTAAAAGATAATAATCCGGCGATTGAAAATTATCGGTCCTGGAAGCCATCCCGTATTTTTTAATGGTAAATAAAACGCGGCAAAGGTAATTAGTGTTAGGCTAAGGATAAAATTAGCGGATGAATGCCGGTTGCCCGTTACAGGGTGCAGGCTGCTTTTACAGGTTTGCAATACCAATCAAAGCGCCTTCAATACCGGTTAGCCGGTAATCTGTAACCGGTAAAGGTTTTACATAGATGCATATTTGGCTGATATTTTGGAGAGATGATCTACAGTTATAGGTTTTATTATAAAGCCTGCTGTTTTAAGGGAACTGGCCCGGTCATAATCTTCTTTGTATAAACTGGATGAAAATATGTAAACGGGTATGTCTTTTTCAATTACTTCAGACCAATCGTTGAACCAGGAAATAAATTCCCAGCCGTTCATTACACTCATATTCAGGTCAACAAAAATGATATCGGGCAAACAATTCCTATTATTCATTAAATAGGTTTGGGCCTTTTTTCCATCATCACACGAAACAAATTTCGCGGCAAAATCAACAAGCTTTATCAGGCGCTCGCAAATCTTCACTGTAATGATGTCGTCATCAATAAATAATACTTTGTCAAAAGCTGGCATATATTACTCCTCTTATTTCTCTTCCACGGGTACGAGATCATTCAGGCCGATATTAATCGGAACCATTCCAATTTGCACTACAGCTCTTTTACCACGTATTTCTTTAACCTCGCCAACCTGGAAATTCTTCTTCATTTTTACTTTTGAACCAACGGCTACGGGCGTTTGCACTTCCCTGTATTTTGATTCAATTTTCTTTTCCAGCCTGTTCTTTACATGGTTATCCTTACGTTTAAATAAAAGCTCCTGCAGTTGCTTGATTACCTCATTTTTATTCTCGGCCTTCTTCCAGTCCAAAACAATCTGTTTAAGCTTACGCTCCATTTCTTTGAGATAAGCTATCCTTTCTTCGGTAACTTTATTTTGAAGCTTTAAAACTTCAATTTGCTGCCTGTGCTTTTCCTTACTTAATTCAGTTGATAATTGCTTTTTCAGTTGCTCATTTTCGGACAATAACTTTTTCAGATCGAGCTTTTCTTTTTGCAATGTTTGAAGATCTTTTTCCGTTCTGTTCAGTAATCTGTCTAAACGGAAATGATTTTCATCAACCAGCTTTTTTGCATTAGCGATGAGGTGTTTGGGTAAACCAATACGCTCTGCAATTGCAAAAGTATAAGAACTGCCCGGTTTTCCAACAGATAATTTAAATAAAGGCTGCAGATTTTCTTCATCAAACATCATTGAACCGTTAATAATTCCCCGGGTTTTATTGGCAAAGGTTTTAAGGTTAAGGTAGTGGGTGGTTACTATGCCCAACGAATGCTTCCGGTTTAATTCGTTTAAAATAATTTCAGCGAAAGCCCCGCCCAGGTTGGGATCTGTGCCACTGCCAAGCTCATCAATAAAGAATAAAGTTTTGCCGTTTGCATGCTCAATAAAGTACTTCATGTGCAGCAAATGGGAAGAATAGGTGCTTAGATCAAACTCTATGCTTTGGGTGTCGCCAATGTGGATAAATAATTGTTTGAAGATGCCCATTTCAGAGTCGTGGTGCACCGGCACCAGCAAACCGCTTTGCATCATTACCTGGTTGAGGCCAATGGTTTTCATAGTAACGGTTTTGCCGCCGGCATTCGGGCCGCTTATAACGAGTATATGATTTTGTTCATCAAGCCTTAATGTAACCGGAACGGTTTCTTTACCTGACTGTTCATTATGCAAAAGCAACAACGGATGATGCGCCTCCTTTAAATCTGCAATGGCCTTATCTGAGATATTGGGAAAATTGCCTTTTATATCAATGCCAAACTTTGCCTTGGCATTGATATAATCGTATTCGCCGGCTATATGCAGCCATTGCAATAGCAGCTTACTGTAAACGGAAAGGCTGGCTGTAAGCTGTTTTAAAATCCGGTATATCTCTTTCTTCTCTTCATGCTCCAGCGAGAAAACTTCGTTGTTTAATTCTATGGTTTCTTCGGGCTCTATAAAAGCTGTTTTACGGCTGTCGCTTTCGCCATGCAAAATGCCTTTTACCTGCCGTTTATATTCTGAAAAAACGGCCACTACCCGCCTTCCGTTGCTAAAGCTTTCTTCAATTTCCGCGCTGTAGCCTGCCTTATTCAAACGGGCAACAGCTTTTTCAAACACGCGCCGCAATTCATTGCGCTTTCTAAAAAGGTTTTGCCTTATTTTCTGAAGCGCCTCGCTGGCATTATCTTTTACATCGCCGCCATCGTTCAGTATTTCATCAATCATTTGAATGACTGCTTTTTCATAATAAGCATGTTCCAGCACCTGGTACAAGGCTGCATAAGCCAGCCTGCGCTCTGCATCAAACCACCGGAATATCCTTTCTGTATTGGCTGCCAGCCTTCGGATGTTTATAAAATCCGCTGCCTGCAATACACCGCCTGCAATGTTTAATAGTTTTAGGGTGTAGCTTAAATCCAAACTAAAATTATTGGGCAATGCCTGGCCCTGCTGCAATAGCAGCTTGCACTCATACGCCTGCTGCAGTTGCAGCACGATGATTTCTTTTTTGGTATGAATGCGCAGTTGCGCTACTTTTTCTTTGGCGTAATTGCTGTCGCAATAAGTCGTCAAAAGATTTTTTATTTTGGAAAATTCAAGTTGCTGCTCCGCAGATGCCGGGTATAATTTCATTTCTTCAATAAAAACAAAACTACTTTAGCGATAGTATAATCAGCGATTAGAAAAACGCTGCAAAATACAATGTTTAAATTTTGTTATTAACTTAATAACATTGCCGCAGATACAGCAAATAAAGCCGTTTTTAATTATCTGCTGCTGTAATTGCAAAGCTGCATCAGCACCTGCCAAATTAACAAGCTGATCATACATCTTTCCTTCAATGGCTTACCGGCCCAGGAAAATACTGCATAAAGAAATGATCACTACCAGTAAAAGCTCATTGAAAACACGGTGTAATACGCCAGGCTTGCGCTTAGCTTGGTTACATTATCATTCCCGAACCCTTTGAATGATTCTTAAAAACGCCAATTAAACCTTTTAGGATCAATTTCTTTGTTATACTTATTCTGCATACAAAAAACCCCGCTGATGGCGGGGTACCTGTTTTTAATTTAAGGCTGGAAAAAGTCAGGAGAAAGCTGTTTCAAGCCGGTCTTCTGTAACACGCATCTCATCTCCCAATTCATTATAGGCATCTGATGCATATTCATCTATTTTGTTTTTGTTACGCCTGTAAATAAACGTGGCTATACCGGCTGCTAATGCAACTACCGCCCCTGCGATTACTTTCTTGTTCATAACGTTTGTTTTAAATGATTAATAAATATATTTAAGTGAATTCCTCTATGCTTCTTAAATAACCAATTTCATACCAAACCTGCCGTATTCGTTTTCTTTCGGGCGGCCGGGCATATCTTTATAATTTTTTTAGATATAACCTGCCTGCCGGCTCCCTTCTTGGTTGCTGCTGCCCCAATTAGTTAAACGGTTGATAATTCTATGCAGGTTTGCCGGTTTGGGAATATTTTTGCCGTATATGCGAAAGGTATTATTGCAGTTTTTACCGGCGCTTATGAGCTTTATCCCTTTTTATGCTGCTGCCCAAACCAAAATAATACAGGGCGAAGTATTGGATAAACAAAGCGATGAGCCAATACCTTTTGTTTCTGTAAAATTTACGGTACAAAGCGGCGGCATGCTTACCGATTCGCTCGGTAAATTCTCCATCGTTTTAAACAGCCGCACCGCTGCCGATACGCTTTTAATCACCAGCGTTGGTTATGCGCCCACCAGGATCCCGGTTGCCGATATAGAAGATTCTTCCTTCATCACTATTCATCTTGCTGTTATACAATCAAAAGAAGAAGTGGTGGTAAAAGCAAAATATAACCGGGCCCTGTGGTTTTGGAAAAAAATTATTGCCCATAAACCGGAAAACGACAGGCGGCAATTTGGCAACTATGGTTATGAAGTTTATAATAAACTGGAACTTGACCTTGACAATGTAAATAAAGAAAAACTGGGCAGAAATTTTCTTTTAAAGCCTTTAAGCTTTGTGCTGGGCTATGTGGACAGCACATCAGAAAAAAAACCTTTTTTGCCGGTTTATTTAACCGAAACCCTTTCTGACTATTATTATCAGAAAGACCCACGCAAAACCCGCGAAATAATTAAGGCAACCATAACCAACGGCATAGAAAATGAAAGCTATATAAAACAGTTGGGCAACACCTATCAGAACGTGAATGTGTACGACAACACCATCCCTGTTTTTAACAGGGAATATGTAGGCCCGTTCAGTGATAATGGCAGTAATTTTTACAACTTTAAATTGCTCGATACACAATATCTCGCCGGTAAACGGCTGGTGCATTTTGCCTTTAAGCCCAAACGCCCGGGCGGTGAATTTTTTGAAGGCGACTGCTGGGTGCACGATACCAGTTTCTCCATACAAAAAATTATGCTGCGCCCTGCAACAGATGCCAATATTAATTTCATTACCGGGCTAACGCTTATACAGGAATTCAGGCTGATAAACGACAGCACCTGGTTTTTATATAAAGATAAATTTGTAGCAGATATTACGCCCATCAGCAAAAAAAGGCTTGGCCTGAAGGCACGTAAAACCACAACATATAAAGATGTGCTTATTAACAGCAGCCTGGTTACGGCAGCGCTTGATTCCAATAAATCGAATGAAGATATTTTATTAAAACGCGGCGCTCAAAATAAACCGGATTCCTTCTGGCAGGAAAAAAGGCACGAACCTTTAAATGCCAGCGAGCAAACGGTTTATAAAGTACTGGATACCTTAACCAACAATAAAACATATATACGCTATCAGCATGCCTTTAATTTTTTAACCACCGGCACGCTTGATGTGGGTAATGTGCGCATAGGCCCCTGGTATTACTGGGTATCGGGCAATCCGTACGAAGGCACAAGGATGCGTTTTGACCTTGCCACCAATCGCGGCTTTAACAATAAACTGAACCTGCGCGGTTATCTTGCTTATGGCTTTGCAGATAAAACCTTTAAAGGCAAAGCCGAAGCTAAATATATGTTAAGCCGTTCGCCCTGGAGCTATATTGATGTTTATTATAAGAAAGATATTGATAACGGCCAGGTGGTGTACGACCAGTTGGGTTCTGATAACGTGTTCGGGTTCTTTCTCCGCAAACCGGGCATGGAGTACAGGCTGCAACAGGTTACAGAAAAAAAATTCGAATATTACCGCGAAACATTCAGCGGCTTTGGCATTGGTGTTTGGGCTAACAGCAAGCAATATGAAGCGGTGTTAAACCTGCCGGGCGCCAGCTATTTTCCTGCAAAAACTGGCGAGCCATTCAATACATTCGAAACCGGGCTGCGGCTTCGTTATGCTTACCAGGAACATACCATTGAAGACAATTTTGAAAGGTATAACCTTGGCAGCGACTACCCTGTGGTTGAGCTGAATTATGTGCATGCTTTTCCCGGTGTATTCAACAGCAGTTATAAATATGATAAAGTAACGCTTTCCGTTTCAGATTATTTAAATATTGCCCCTTACGGCACGCTCTATTATAATGTTTTTGCCGGAAAGGTTTTTGGCACGGCGCCTTACCAGATGCTGGCCGTTTTGCCGGGCAATAGCTGGTATTATTACAGCAAATATTCCTTCAACCTGATTAACAGGTTTGAATACCTTACCGACCGTTATGCCGGTTTTAATATTGAGCACAATATTGGTTCCGGCATATTCCGCTATACCAAACTCACCCGTAAATTAAAGCTGCGCCAGTTCTGGGAAGCCAAGGGCATTATCGGTGACCTTTCGGATGCGAATTATAATCTCAACTTTGTATCAGGCAATCCTTTCAAAACGCTTAACAATAAAATGTACCTTGAAGTGGGTACCGGCGTTGATAATATTTTTAAATTCTTCAGTGTTGATTTTATCTGGCGTGTGCTGCCCCGGCCCTTGCCAACTGAGCGGGTTGACAGGTTTGGCGTTTTCTTCGGGTTTAAATTTTCACTGTAAAAATCCGGCTGGCCCGGATACAAGACAATTAAATCCCCTATCCTACCTGTACAATACCTGCACCGTTTCAGGTGTTTGTTGTTGCAGAATTACCTGCCTGCCCTGTACCATCTCATCCAGCAATGCTTCGGTATAATGCCGTATGGTTAATAAAGAAAGATCTTTTTCAACCTGAACATCAAAAATCAAACCCGCCGCTGCTGCAAGCTGATCAATTTTTTCAGCGCGGTCATCCAAACACAGTTGCAGGCTGATGGCGCCGGTTTGAATAAGATTGGGCTTGATGTTTAACTCGCCAAGTATCCTGTATAATTCACTCATGGGCTTCTCCCCCACAAAAGAAAAATCCTGGCTGTGCAAATGCATTAAAGCCTGCTTTTCTTTTATGATAACAATGGGCGGAAGGTTTTTTACCTGCTTTTTATAAATGATTGTTCCGGGCAGCGAAGCATCCAAAAAACATTTTACATGCAGGGGAATGCCTTTGTTCTGCAAAGGCTTTATCGTTTTCGGGTGAATAACCTGTGCGCCATAGTAAGCCATTTCGATCACTTCATCAAAGCTCAGCTCAGGCAGTAACTGTGCATCGGGAAACTGTTTAGGGTCTGCATTCATTACGCCTTCCACATCTTTCCATATTGTCTGGCTTTCTGCATTCAGTAAATTGGCAAAAACCGCCGCTGTATAATCGCTGCCCTCACGGCCAAGCGTAGTGCTTTCATTCTCATCAGTGCTGCCGATAAAGCCCTGTGTAAGCATAATATTATCGCTGGCATCTTCTGCCAGTTGCACTGCTTTTTTTGATGTAAAATCCCAGTCAATATTCGCTTCCCTGAAATTATCATCCGTGCGGATGATATCTCTTACATCAATCCATTTATTGGCAATGCCTGCTTCGTTCAGATAATAGCTGACAATGCAGGTGCTTAATAATTCGCCGCAGCAAACCACCTGATCGTAGTAATAATCATATTCCCGCACAGGCTTGTCATGCAGCAGCCATTCCACCTCTGTAAAAAAATTGTTCAGTTGCTCATAACAGGCGTTGTAATGCGTAACCAGTAAATATTTGGTAGTAGTAAGATGGTTGTTTTTAATAACGTTAAACAACTGCAATGCTGCTTCCTTTTTCCCGTTATAAAAAGCTTCCGTAACTTTTTCCAGGGCGTTGGTTGTTTTACCCATGGCAGAAATGATAACAACAAGCCTTTCGTTTTTATACGCTGACAAAATATCTTTTATATGTTGAATACACTCAACAGAATTTACACTGGCGCCGCCGAACTTAAATACCTTCATACATGTTTATTGAAAAACCGCGCAAAGATAGTTGGTGGATTGGTTGAAACCATTTCTGTTAGTTGGTTTGGAAACTTGCATATATTTTCAAAGGTTTGGGAGTTGCATATATTTGAGAGTGGCTACCATTTAGTTAACCAGTAAAAAGATGCATTGGTTTAGTAAAATATTCATTAAGGATAAAGCAAAATCGGGAATTGACAATAACACGGAACTTGGCTTGAAGGCGTATGAGATTGCAAATCATTTGTTTTATGAACAAATGATTCGTGATGAAAGTATTTTGGAATACTATGACAATGCAATAAGTTTCGGAATAAAAAAGCTTATGGTGACAGAGCGTTTTGTTTGCAACTCTTAATATATTATCATAAGGCTATTGCTGATTTCACTAAAGCAATGACTATTGAGTTATATGATGCGAATATATATTTTGGACGTGCTACATCAAAGCGTTCTATATATGACATTGAAGGTTCCATCGAAGATTTAAAAATGGCTATAAGCCTGGCAAAAATTCCGAGCAACGAAAATGTTAAATTAAACGAAAAAGCTAAATCAATTTAAACGAAAAAGCTAAATCAATTGGATGGGAATCCGCAGTTGCATTTTACGAAAACACTTTATATACTGATTTGCGTGATCTTAAATTTTATCGTGAAAACCCTGAAATTTATAACGATCTAAAAAGTCGAGCAGAAATGAAGTATAGAAATATTAATGAGATTAACGGCAGCTAACGCCGGCATTTGTAAAAGCATGGCTCGACAGCCGCATTTGTGACCCACCATCGCGGGGAGGGAACATCACTACTAATATAGTTTACGGCTGCTGCACAACCGTTAGCTAAAAATATAATTCAACCAACTTCTTAAGTTATTTAAATATCTTGCCTGCTTACTGAACTGCTCAATGTTTGTTTAATTACGCTCAACAATTTAATTAATGGCCTCCACAACTGTTACACAGGAAAAGAAACGCCTGCTTTCCCTTGACTTCTTTCGCGGCTTAACCATCGCCGCCATGATCCTGGTAAATAATCCCGGCGACTGGAGTTATGTATATGCACCGCTTGAACATTCAAAATGGAATGGCTGCACGCCCACCGATCTCATATTTCCTTTCTTCCTGTTTATGGTAGGCGTATCTATTGTATATGCCATGAGTTCGAAGAAAGCAGATAAAAACCTGCATAAACAGACCATCTTAAAAGCATTATGGCGTTCCGTAAAAATCTACCTTATTTATGTGGCCATACATTTTTTATTCGTGTTCAATTTTCATCATTTCAGGATATTGGGCGTATTGCCGCGCATTGCCATTATATTCTTTATCTGTACAATAATTTACCTCAAAACAAATTTTAAAACCTGGCTTTGGCTGTTTGCCGTTATACTCATTTTGTATTGTTTTTTAATGACGGTTGTACCGGTGCCGGGCTATGGTTATGCCATATTGGAACCAGGCAAAAATTTAGCTGCATGGCTTGATAATATTATTCTCACGCCGGAACACATGTGGAGCGGCACCAAAACCTGGGACCCCGAAGGCATTTTAAGCACATTGCCCGCAATCTGCACCTGTTTATATGGCATAATGGTGGGCGCTACATTAAAACGCACGGATAAAACAGAAGCCGAACAGGTTGCCTGGCTATTAACCTTTGCTCTTTTTTCAATTATGCTTGCATTAATATGGAACAACTGGTTCCCCATCAACAAATCTTTATGGACAAGCTCCTTTGTTTTATATACCGGCGGTTTGGCTACAGCCGGCCTTGCTGTTTCTTACTGGCTGATTGATGTGCATCAACGCAAAAAATATATTACACCATTTGTGGCGTATGGCGCAAATGCAATAACTGCTTACGTTTCAGCCGATGTGGTGTTAGCCGTTTTGGGCTGGATTCATCTTGACCTGCATGGTAAAACAGTAAACTTGCAGGAGTATTTATATCAAACCATCTTCGTTCCTAACTTCTCTCCCATTAATGCTTCACTCGCCGGCGCCGTAACTTATGTACTGATATTAATGGCGCCCATGCTGATCCTGTACAAAAAGAAAATATTTTTAAAAGTGTAATATCTGTTGGGGCTATCAGGTAATGTTATGCTGCTTTAACAAAAATATTCAGCTTAAAAGCTTATCTTCGTCGCAATTGAGCTGTAAAAGCATACTTAAGACAATTTTATTTTTTACTTTGCCAGAGTAAATTTTATACTTCTCTCACTTTGTTTCTACTTACCTCAAGTATTATTAATTTAAAAAATATTTCTATGAACATCTATGTTTCCAATTTAAGTTTTCACACCAGTGAAGAAGACCTGAAAAATTTATTTTCAAAGTATGGCAACGTTACATCGGCGAAAATCATTATGGACAGAATGACCAATCGTTCCCGTGGCTTCGCCTTTGTGGAAATGCCATCTGAAGAGCAAGGCAATGAAGCGCTGAAAGGCCTGAATGGCAGAGATGTGGAAGGCCGTGCACTTTCTGTATCTGTTGCCCGTGAAAAGGAAGACCGCAGCGGCGGAAGGAATTCTTTTTCCCGTTCCGGCAATAAGCGTTTCTTTTAAAATTATTTCATGAATAACAAACAAGCTGCATTTGCACGCGTAATAAATTAATCAGATTTTGGAATTTAAAGATTTAAAATTGGTTGCACCTTTATTAAAGGCTTTGCAACAACAACAGTATATACACCCCACCCCTATACAGCAACAAGCTATACCGGTTGCATTAGCTAACCAGGATTTACTGGCCTGCGCACAAACAGGCACAGGCAAAACGGCCGCTTTTGCATTACCTGTTTTACAGTCGCTTTTTAACGATAATAAGCATGGCCATTCATCAAAACATATAAAAGCTTTAATTCTTACGCCAACAAGGGAACTCGCTATACAAATTGAAGAAAGCTTCAGAAGCTATGGCGCTTATACAGGTTTAAAAAGCTTTGCCATTTATGGTGGCATAAGCCAGTACCACCAGGTAAAAAAATTACAGCAGGGCATTGATATTTTAATTGCCACGCCCGGCCGCCTGCTCGATCTTGTTATGCAGCGCCGCATTTCCTTACAGCATATAAAAACGCTGGTACTGGATGAAGCCGACCGTATGCTCGACATGGGTTTTATAAACGATGTGCGCAAAATATTAGCCAGGCTGCCGCAACAAAAGCAAACCTTGTTCTTTTCTGCCACCATGCCGCCGGATATCCTGTATTTATCCCAGAGCATTTTAAATAACCCGGTAAGCATAAACGTCACACCTGTATCAACAACAGCAGAAACTGTGGAACAGTTGGTTTATTTTGTAGAGAGGAATGATAAAAGGGCATTGCTGATTCATTTATTGAAAAATAACGGCATAGATACAGCGCTTGTTTTTACAGAAACAAAATTTGGTGCGGATAAATTATGCGCCGCGCTGCGCAGGGAAAATATAAGGGTACAGGCCATTCATGGCGATAAAACGCAGGCCGAAAGGCAAATGGCATTAAACAATTTTAAGAACAGGCATATCAGCGTATTAATAGCCACCGATATTGCAGCGAGAGGCATTGATATTGAAAGCCTGCCGTATGTAATCAATTACGAACTGCCCAATATTCCTGAAACTTACGTGCACCGCATTGGCCGTACAGGCCGTGCCGGCATTAACGGAAAAGCCATTTCATTTTGTGGCATGGAAGAAAAAATGTTGCTGCGCGATATTCATAAACTTATTGCCAGATCAATTCCTGTAATGGAAGACCATCCCTTTCAAATGGTGCAGGCAGATGTTTCCATGCAACCAAAAGCACCTGTGCCTTTCCGGTCTTTAAGCAGGAAAAGAAATAAAACTTTCAGGCAGCGATAGCGCTTCTGCTATACAGAGAACCATCACTGGTGAAAGCATTACGTTATTAAAGGAAAATACATCATGTCAAAATCAAAAGAAACATTCAACAAAAAAGAAAAGGAGAAAAAAAGATTAAAGAAGAAGCAGGAAAAAGTGGAAAAAATGCAGGAGCGTAAAGCCAATGCCGGCAAAGCCAAATCGCTAGAAGATATGATGGCATATATTGATGAGAACGGCAATCTTTCTTCCACACCGCCCGATCCGAAAAAGAAAAAAGTATTTAATCATGAAGATATGAATACAGGCGTGCCGGTGCGTATGGAAGAAGATGCGGAAAGGCAGGGTGTGGTTGATTTTTTTAATGATGCAAAAGGATATGGCTTCATTAAAGATGCTATAACGAAGCAAAGCGTTTTTGTGCATGCCAACCAGCTGTCAGAAGCGATAAAAGAAAACGACAGGGTAAGTTTTCAAACAGAACGCGGCCCCAAAGGCATGAATGCCATACAGGTAAAAAAATTGAAGTAAGCGGTTTATCCTGATATTTATCAACTTAAAATTTTATTATGACAACAGAACAAATAGAAAAATTTTTTTCGGCTAACAACCAGGCTGAAGTGCCGGTTAAAATAAGTTTCAAAACAAGAAATAACGTAACAGGTATTTTTATACAAACGCCGGATTTTAATGAACTGAAAGCAAAGAATTTTTATCGCATTGTTTCTGAAGCCAATTTTGAACAGTGGAAAAAATCGAAAGATTACAACCTGTGCCGCATGTTCAATGGCGCTGAATTTACCAAGCTGGCAATAGCGTAAAAACAAGCCCTTTATTGTTTTCAATCATTTAAAGTGCGTACAGTTATAACCGGCTCCGGAAGTTTCGTCCCGGCAAACATTATAAAGAACTGCAATTTTGAAAGCCAGATTTTTTATGATGAAAAAGGCAGCCTTATTCAGCGTGAACAGCGTGAAATAATATCAAAGTTTCAGCAAATAACCGGTATTGAAGAGCGGTGCTATGCAGATATAGGCATGCATTCTTCCTGTATGGCAGCTATCGCGGGCGCTAAAGCTATCGCTGACGCCGGTATAGATGCCGAGACTATTAACCAGATAATAGTTGCCCATAACTTTGGCGACATAAAGAACGGCGGCGCCCAATCTGATATGGTGCCTTCACTGGCTTCCCGTGTTAAAAACAAATTGGGCATTAAAAACCCTTCCTGTGTAGCCTACGATATTTTATTTGGTTGCCCCGGCTGGCTGCAGGCCCTGATACAGGCGGATGCCTTTACAAGATGCGGCATGGCTAACACCTTTCTTGTTATCGGCGCTGAAACCTTAAGCCGCGTAATTGATCCGCACGACAGAGACAGCATGATCTACAGCGATGGCGCCGGTGCAGTGATAACTGAAGCGCGTAACGATACAGATTGTAACAGCGGCATTATTGGAGCAAAAACAGCCAGTTTTACAGAATACGAAGTTGATTATATCTGCATGGGCAAATCAAATTATAATGATCCCTGCAATCATAATCATTATCTAAAAATGAAAGGCCGTAAAGTGTATGAATTTGCACTCACACATGTTCCTGCGCTTGTAAAGTCCTGTCTTGATGCATATAATATAACCATAAAAGAAGTAAAGAAGATATTTATTCACCAGGCTAATGAAAAAATGGATGAAGCCATTATTGACCGGCTGTTCAAATTGTATGGTATTGATCAGGTGCCTGCAGATATCATGCCCATGAATATTAGATGGCATGGCAACAGTTCTGTGGCCACCATTCCTACTTTATTTGATATGGTTTCTAAAGGCGCATTAAAAAATCATTGCCTTAACAAAAATGATATTGTCGTTTTTGCTTCCGTTGGTGCAGGCATGAATATTAATGCGGTTTGTTACCGGGTATAATTATTTCCCGTTCCCCGTTTGCCTATTCAATTACTATCCCCTATTTGGCCTTCGGGAGTTCCAGATATATTCACAAAATAACTGCCTTTCCCAAAACTGCTTTCCGCTGATATGACAGCAGAGACGGAGGCATTCTTTTAAGCAAAAAAGCTTCAAAGAATACCGGGCTCTCCGCACAATCCTGATATATTATATCATAAATAAGCAATGACTATCCGTTTTTTGGAAAAGGTCTGTACCATGGATTTTCCAGCGTTGCGACCAATACCCTGTCAAATAAACTCTGCCCAAAGAACCTTCGGTTAAACTTGTAACAAAATTCATTCAGATAG
>NZ_JASGEX010000206.1:0-2762 GCF_047606085.1 Parafilimonas sp. | reverse complement strand
TTTTTATTCGCCCCTGTTCCCCTTCGGGCGCCCCGCGATCGCGGCCCGACCGGGTTTCGTAAAGCGCTTCAATAATTTTTTGTAACGGTTGTTAACCCTTTGGGATAATCGCGGTAATAGATTTTGTTTTCAATTGTAAAAGGCGTTGTATTCCCGCCCGCAATATCTGTCCACGAAAAAGCGGAAGCAGGTTGCAGTTTGGTATGTATAGACGCCTGGCTATGCACCAGGTACACCTCTGCATATACATTAAATGTGTGCGCACCTGCACCATTCAGGGCATAATCTTCCGGAAAATGTATGGTGTAGTTATTTTCATTGCGCACTGTGGTGGTCTTTATAACCTTGTTGTTTTCATCTTTAACAATAAGCTTGTTCCTGATTCTTGTATTGGAGCAATTTATAACCAGCGGTAGGTTGTTGATGCCTGATGAACCGGCCTGCGAAACATATTGCAACTGGAGAATACGGCTTAAGCCTATATGCAAATTACCGGGCTCATGTGCATTAAGGCCTAATAAAGGTTTAGAGCCCGTTATCATCATTTCAGGCGAAACAGGAGAAGTAAGGCTTTGCAATAAGATATACGGGCTGGTTTTATTTACAAAGTCAAGCGATACCAGCTGAACAGAAACGGTATCGCTGCTTTTTACCTTGCCTGTGGCCGATGGCACACCATAATGAATAGTGAATGTAACCGGCACAGGGCTGCCGTCGTCGGGCAACGAAATATTTGTGCCGTTGATGGCAGTGATAGCCTTAGCTGACCCGTAATATGATGTGGGGCTGAAAAAAGCAGGTATATCGTTCATAAAAATGGAGAAGGCATCTCCCTCATTGGTTTCATAAGCAATAAAAGTAAGGGCCTGTATCTTTATCCCCGGCTTTTTTGCCGCAAAATTCAAAGTAAATTCGGCAGTGCCGCTGCCATCAGCATTGGCTATAAACTGCGTTTTGGTTGTTGATGGCCATGCTATCCCTGTTACTTTTACCGGCCCGTTAACTGTGGCAAGGCTGGTTTCACCGGCTGATAAAGCGCTGGTTTCCATCGTTTCTTTTTGGCAGGAATTAAGGAGCAGGCACACACAAAGGCCTGTGATGATGAGATTAGCTTTTTTCATAAATTAAATGGTTCAAGAATGTTTAATCATTGGTTTTGTTTAAGGACAAGCTATGTATCCGGATTTTATGATGTATTTCCAAGGCTAATAAAAATTCCGGTATTAAACCTAAGACATAAAACCGTATCACCAAAATTTATATTTACAGCCTTGGCTGGTTTGCACAAGGCGCCGCATAACTTACGCACATTGCAAGAACGCTATTTTAAAGCTGCGCAAATGTTTCCAGGAAACCAAACATGTATTGTTTCTGCAGGCTGATGTGCTGCTGCATTAAAGTTTTTAGTTCAGCTTCTGTTTGCACAAAATCTGCTTTTATCAATTCAGCCCGTTCATGCTCTGTCATGCCATTCAAAAGGTCTTCTTTTACTTCCGCATGAAACTGCAGGCCCACCACATGATTGTTATATACAAAACCCTGTTGGGCACAGCCTTTTGTTTTAAAAAGATGTATCGCCGTATCAGGCAAAGTGAATGTATCGCCATGCCAGTGAAAGGTGGTGAATGTATGCGGCAAATGGTTGGTAAGCGGATGCGGTGTAACTTTTTCAACCGGCAGCCAGCCAATCTCTTTCAGGGTATGCGGAAATACTTTTGCGCCCAGGGCCGCTGCTATAAACTGGGCGCCCAGGCAAACGCCCAGCACTTTCTTTTTTGCTTCGATCGCTTGTTTAATGAATGTTTTTTCAGCAGGCATCCAGCTATATTTATCTTCTTCATATACGCCCATCACACCGCCCATGATCACGAGCATATCAAAAGAATCTGCCAGGGGAAAAGCGGCCTCTTCAAAAACCTTTGTATAAGCAGTGGCATGACTTTTTTCTGCTGCCCAGTCTGCAATAGAAGCAGGGTGCTCAAACGGCATGTGCTGAATAAAGTGAATATGCATAAATCCTTGTTCCCCGGAGGGAAATTTTTATATTTCGTAATTAATTAAACTGTTGCGCAAATTTAGGGGCGTTAAGTTTTTACGGGCAGTAATATATTTGATGTGTATGTTTTAGAAAAGTCAAGAGACTTTGCGCATAGAACCTGCGAAGTCAGGAGACCACAAGTGTTCGAAACCATTTTCCTAAAGCTTCATAGAGGCTTAACGTGTGTACAATGCTGCCCGTAATGTTTCTTTACCGTTCCATTGGAACGGAACGTTTACACGCACCACACCTACGGTGTGGAAATCCCCCTGGCACAATTATTTCTGCACACGGGGGCGATCATACGGATCGCGGATCGCTAATACAGGCTTCGAACACTTGTGGTTAGGAGACTTCGCAGAGCCCGGAGCCCACAAAAAGCAGAATGCCTGCCTGCCGGAGAGGCAGGTGCATAGCGAGGTTCTCCCGAAGCCAGTTCGGGACAGGCATGAGGCCATTGAAAAAACAAACTTGTACGAATGAAACGCCCATGTAAAATGTTTCACTCACAGGGGAATGTATATTAAGGCGTTCCATGAGACCATTGAAAAAACAAAAATTATACGAATGAAACCAAGCATGATAATTTTTCTCACACCAGGGGAATGTACATAGCGAGGTTCCATGAGACAACTGAAAAACAAAAATTATACGAATGAAACCGAGCATGATAATTTTTCTCACACAGGGGAATGTGCATAGCGAGGTTCTCCCGAAGCAAGTT
>NZ_JASGEX010000205.1:0-33759 GCF_047606085.1 Parafilimonas sp. | reverse complement strand
GCGCAGGAACCATTGATAAAGCTTGGCATAAAAGATGAAAGCAACCTGATGTTTATTATTTGCACAGCCCTTGTTTTCGTCATCGCCTTATTATGCAATGAAATAATTGAAAAGCCTTTTCTTCACCTGCGCAGGAAAATATCAGAAGCAAAATTTGTGTAAGGAGGCCGCTCTGTCAGTGCAGTAAATTTTTCTGGTATGTGGCTATCCTCTTTTTAAGGCAGGTCAATCTTTGCAGTCATTACATCCCAGTGTGCCAGTAATAATTCAAAACGGTGCTGCTCATCCTTTTTAAGTTTATCCAGATCGGGGTACAACTGTTTTTTGTACGGTTCCGTAAGGTCTGCGGCCATTGCAGCTATGGCATCTTTAAAAACAATCGTTACTTTAAAATCCCATCGCGTATCCTCACCGCTATGCAGTATAGGTGTTTCAGCCGTAACGCTGATTATATCGCCATGTTCTATTGCCTTTTTTAAGAGAGGATAATGATTGATTTTCCACAGGTTAATAAACTCATCTGCGTAGCCCCACTTTATTTTATAATAGTTCTCAACGGTGAAATAATCTTTTGTATTATCCTGGGCAAATACAGGAACGCTTAATACAAAAACTATTATGAGTAACGACAGGAATTTGGGCAGCATAAGCGGTTACATTAAAATTACTGTGCGGAACGGACAGGGTATAAAAAATAAAAAAAGCAACAGTAATTAACTTACTAACCCTGTTGCTTTTTAAACAAAACCGTTAAGCCTTGTTTAGTTTTTGGCTTTGAACCGGGGTTCTCCGCCGTTTTTCGACCTTCAGGTTTTCACCTTCCTGTTTTCCCGGCTTCCGGCCGAAGCCTTTCACCGTTCCACATTCTTGTTTTCCCCTTCCGGCCTAAGATTTTACTTTTTGCTCCTGTCTTGCTGCAACCACCACCGAAATGCTGGTCAGTACCAAGCAGCAGCATTAAATTCAATCTTGTAGTGTAAATATACTATTATAAAAAAGGCGTTTCCAAATTTTTTTGCCTTCTTTTATTCACCCGTTTCGTACCGTAAAGGCAGGTATTTTTAAGGCTTATGAACATAATTTTTGAGGGATATAAACATAATTGAGCGAACTTGCCGCTTCATCAATAAAAACAATTTTCTATGCTACGGATTGCCATGCTTGGTTCAGGCTTTATCGGCCGTTTTTATGCAGATTCTATACAGGGCCAGCGCAGTAAAGATAAGATAGTAAGTATTTATGCACGCAAGGAACAAAATGCAAAAAAGTTTGCGGAAGATTATGGCTGCGAACATTATACCTCAGATATGGAGGAGGCAATTGCCCACCCTGATGTGGATGTGGTTTGCATTGCCCTGCCCAATAATGTGCATGAAGACGCTGTATTGCTTTGCTGCAAACACAAAAAACCTGTTATTACAACAAAACCTTTAGGCCGCAACGGCGCAGAGGCTTTGCGCATGCTGAAAGCGGTGGAAGAAGCCGGCATATTTAATGGTTATCTTGAAGACCTTGTTTATACGCCTAAATTTTTAAAAGCTTATGACAGCGTAAAAAATGGCGCTTTGGGAAGAATTCTCTGGGCAAAATCGAGGGAAACGCACCCCGGGCCGCACAGCGACTGGTTTTGGAATATTGAGCTTGCCGGCGGAGGTTGCATACTTGATCTTGGCTGCCATTGTATTGAGATAACAAGAAGCTTTATCGGGAAAGACATTAAGCCTGTTGAAGTAATGTGCTGGGCCGATACACAGGTAAAACCCATTGAAGCCGAAGACCATGCTATTGGATTGATAAAGTATGAAAATGGCGCCATTGGCCAGTTTGAAGTGAGCTGGACCTTCCGCGGCGGCATGGATCTGCGCGATGAAGTGATGGGCACCGAAGGCACAATTTGGATCAACAATTTTTTACGTACCGGAATGGATATGTTCACCACCGGCAAGGGCGCCGATTATGTGGCAGAGAAAGCGGAAAGCAATACCGGCTGGCTGTTTCCGGTGGGCGATGAGGTGAATGATCTTGGTTACAACCACATGTTTACCGATATGTTCCGCAGCATTGAAAATGGCAGGCAGCCCCAGGAAACCTTTTATGACGGATACGTAGTGAATGCCATCATTGATGCAGCATATAAATCAGCTAAAACAAAATTATGGGAGCCGGTAAATCTTGAGGTCTGGCGCGGGCAGGAAGGCTTGTCTAAAGCAAGTAACCTGGTTGATTACGATGCCGGTTATTACCTGGTAAAAGAAGAAATGACGCACTACGGTGCTAAAAAACTCATCCTGAAAAACAAGAAAACAGGCGCTTTTGAAGAAAGGATACTGGAATAATATACCTGTGGGTTGTGTGTAGTGAATGATGACTCTAAATATGCAACAACAGTAAAGGTTCTGAACCTTCAGGGCTTTTAGTTTCAGAATATATCTTGCAGGCCCTGAAGATGAACAAAATCTTCAAGGCTTTTTTATGCAACCAATACGCATTAATCTCTGGAGCAGCCCGCGCAATATTTCTACAGCTATGATGTATTCCTTCGCGCAGCGGAAGGATACCATGGTGTTTGATGAGCCTTTGTATGCGCATTATCTTAAAACAACAGGCATTGTTCACCCGGGCAATGAGGAAATTTTGCAGTCACAAAACAATGATGGTGAAAAAGTGATTGGAGAAATTATACTGGCCAGCCACAATAAACCGCTTGTCTTCTTCAAGCAAATGACGCATCATCTCAAAAACATCAGCCTTGATTTCTTATCGCAAACAAAAAATATCATTTTCATACGTAATCCCAGACAGATCATTGCTTCTTATGCGCAGGTAATTAAAAACGTTACGATGGAGAATGTGGGCATAAAAAAACAATGGTGGCTTTTCAATTATTTAAAAGAAAGAAGCATGGATTGTGTAGTGCTGGATTCAAATGAAATACTGCAGTCGCCGCAAAATGTAATGCAGCAGTTATGCGCAGCATTGCAAATTCCGTTTGATGAAAACATGCTGCACTGGCCTGCCGGCCCAAAACCCTATGACGGTGTTTGGGCAAAATACTGGTACAATAATGTGCATCTGTCAACCGGCTTCTCAAAACAAAAAAGCAGTGAGCGCGAACTGCCTTCTCATCTCGAACCGTTGCATGAAGCATGCAAAGTATATTATGAGCAGCTTTATCCTTATTCCATAAAAGCGCTTTAGCTTACCTTAGCCTCACCACAAACGGCATGAAGCAACTATTTTTTATATGCAACAGAAATTTTATCCGCAAAACGAAAACATACAGGTTTTCATTAAAGACAAGTTATACCCGCGCAGCGAAGCGAAGATTTCCGTATTTGACAGCGCCGTACAGGGCGGCGACGCCGTTTGGGAAGGCCTGAGAATTTATGATGGTAAAGTGTTTTGCCTGAATGAGCACATCAGCCGCCTGCAGGCTTCAGCACACACCCTGGCTTTTGCTGATATACCCACCAAAGCGTTTGTAAGGGATGCTGTTTTTCTAACATTAAAAGCCAATAATTTTTATAACGATGCCCACATTCGCTTAACGCTTACCCGTGGTGAAAAAATAACATCCGGCATGGATCCGCGCCTCAATCAATCTGGCAGTTGCTTGATTGTTCTGGCTGAATATAAACCACCCGTATATGATAATGCAAACGGTATAAAACTGGTCACTTCACACATCAGGAGAAACTCGCCCATGCACCTGGATTCGAAAATTCACCACAACAATCTGCTTAATAATATTCTTGCAAAAATTGAGGCGAATTATTGCGGCGCCGATGATGCCATCATGCTGGATAATCTTGGCTTTGTTGCCGAAACCAATGCCTGCAATATTTTTATGGTGAAAGATGGCTTACTGCTTACGCCGCATGCCGATGCCTGCCTGCCGGGCATAACAAGAACCAATGTGATAAAGCTTGCGCGAAAGCTGAATATTCCTGTTTCGTTAAAGAACATTTCTATTGCAGAATTTTACAATGCTGATGAGGTTTTTACCACCGGTACTATGGGCGAGTTAACACCGGTGCATGAAATAGACGGCCGTGCAATTGAGAATAAAACCAATTCAACCATACGGCAGCAATTATATGTTGCCTATAAAGAAATGGTTGTAAAAGAAGCAGTGCCCATAGTGTAATCAATGTTATTTAATTAAGAAATTAATTTTGAAATATTCAATAACCAATGCTCAATAATCAATATTCATTTTGCAGGTATTTACAATTGAACATTCCTGCCCGGCTGATTCGCTCAGGCGGAGAATATTGTATTGTTGGATATTGAATACTTTTCTTAACTAACCGACATTGATAGTATAAAAATGAAAAGTTTTTCCGCCGAAATATTTATCATTGGCATTAATCCTTATGTATCTGTGCCGGATGACATTTTGCAGTACCTGTTTAAAAAAGCAGGCAAAGAAAAAGGGCATATACCTGTTCTTCTCGTTATCAATAAACAAAATTTTATTCAGCATCTTGTAAAGTATAGAGGGGAATGGCGGCTTTACCTGAATATGCCGATGCGTAAAGCCGCGGGAAAAGATGTGGGCGATACCATTACCATAAAAATTGGTTTTGACGGAACGGAACGCACCACACCCATGCATGTACAATTTGAAGCAGCGTTAAAGAAAAATAAAAAAGCGGCAGCCGTTTTTAACAGCCGGCCTCCTTCTATGCAAAAAGAAATACTTCGCTATCTCAATAACCTTAAAACAGAAGAAGCGCTTCATAAAAATGTTCAGCGGGCCATCAATTTTTTACTGGGAAAGGAAAGATTTATTGGAAGGGATAAGCCATAAAAACAAATTGTATGTTACCGGTCTGACGCTTTTGAAGCCTCTGACCGCGTTAGCGCACTAAATCAGCTACGCTAAATTTCAGGAACCCGCATTGAGTTTATATAAAACGCTTTTTGAAGCCGGGCGTCCTTCTCCATGAGTGGAGGGGAAACGAGGGGGAGGTTTTTAATTCAATTCCGCTTTCAAAAACTTCGCTGTATGGCTTTCTTTATTTTTCACCAGTTCTTCCGGCGTGCCTTCAAATAAAATTCTGCCGCCGCCGTCGCCGCCTTCCGGGCCGATGTCAATCACCTGATCGGCCACTTTTATTACATCAAGATTGTGTTCAATTACCAGTACGGTATTGCCTCGGTCAACCAGTTTATTGAGCACATCCAGCAAATGCTGGATGTCCTGAAAATGCAAGCCGGTTGTAGGCTCATCCAGTATATAAAATGTTTTGCCGGTATCGCGTTTGCTTAATTCAGTAGCCAGCTTCACACGCTGCGCTTCGCCGCCGCTTAACGTTACGGCGCTTTGCCCAAGCGTGATATAGCCCAGCCCCACTTCTTCCAGCACTTTTATTTTGCGATAGATGTATGGAACAGATTGAAAAAATTCCACCGCTTCTTCCACCGTCATATTCAGCACATCGGCAATAGATTTTCCTTTATAGCGTATTTCCAGCGTTTCACGGTTGTAGCGCTTGCCATTGCATTTTTCACAGGGCACATATACATCAGGCAAGAAATTCATTTCTATCACACGCATGCCGCCGCCTTCGCACACATCGCATCTCCCGCTTTTTACATTAAATGAAAAACGGCCGGCATTATAGCCGCGAATCTTCGCTTCAGGCACCGATGCAAACAAGGTTCGTATATCGGTAAAGAAGCCGCAGTAGGTAGCAGGATTGCTTCTCGGCGTTCTGCCAATGGGCGACTGGTCTATCTCAATCACTTTATCAATATGTTCCAAACCTTTTATGCTTTTATATTCAAGCGGGGTTGTTTTTGAATTATAAGCATGCCGGGATAAAATGGGGTATAATGTTTCATTGATCAGCGTTGATTTGCCACTGCCGCTTACGCCTGTTACCACGATGAATTTTCCCAATGGAAATTCTGCATCAACATTTTTGAGGTTATTGCCTTTGGCGCCTTTCAACATCAGTTTTTTACCATTGCCTTTCCTGCGCTCAGCAGGCACCGTAATAGAATGAACACCATTAAGATAACCTGCAGTAAGCGTATCCAGCTTCAGCATTTGCCTGGGATCGCCTTCTGCTACTACCCTGCCGCCATGATAGCCTGCTTTGGGGCCAATATCAATTAGGTGATCGGCAGCCAGCATAATATCCTTATCGTGTTCCACCACCAGCACACTGTTGCCAATATCACGCAGGTTCTGCAGCGCCGTTATTAAGCGATGATTATCTCTTTGGTGCAGGCCGATAGATGGCTCATCTAAAATGTAGGTGATGCCTTGCAACTGCGAGCCTATTTGTGTGGCCAGGCGTATGCGCTGGCTTTCGCCGCCGCTTAAGGTTTTGGAAGAACGGTTCAGGGTTAAATACGTTAAACCCACATTCAGTAAAAAGGTCAGGCGCTCTCTTATCTCTTTCACCACATCTTTTGCAATAGTGCGTTGCTTATTGCCCAGCCTTAATTCAATGCTGTCGAACCAGGCGTATAGCTTATCCAGGTTCATTTCACTGAGTTCGGAAATATTTTTTCCATCAATCAAAAACCAAAGGCTTTCTTTTTTCAGGCGGGCGCCGTTGCAGGCAGCGCAGGTTTTAAGCGTCATATATTTCTGCACCCAGTCACGCAGGGTTTCGGTGCTGTAAGAAGAAGAGAACCATCGCTTCAACATCGGGATAATGCCTTCATAGCTTCCGGTATATTCATTGGGCACCGTTTCATCATCTGTGTTCACTTCAAGCGAGGGGTTGATATTTTTATCGCCATACAGCAAAAGGTTCAGCTGGTCTTCAGGCAATTTTTCAACCGGCACATCCAGCTTTATCTTGTTCTTTTTGGCGAATGTTTCCACCTGCCGAAATACGCTGGCGTCCCTTTCTTCGCCCAAAGGCACAAGTGCGCCTTCCCGAACGGTTTTAGACCGGTCGGGCAATACCAAATCCATATCAATGGTAAACACGCTGCCCATGCCCTTGCAGGCGGGGCAGGCGCCATAAGGCGAATTAAATGAAAAAGAATTGGGTGAAGGTTCCTCGTAGGAAAGGCCGGTATCGGCGCACATGAGCTGCTTGCTGTAAGACGCTGTTTCCGCATCGCCTTCAACATGTACAAACATCAGATCTTTGCCCATTTTCAGTGTTTGCTGAACGCTCTGGCTTAAACGATGGCGAAAATCGTCAGTTACTTTCAGGCGGTCAACCACTACTTCAATATCATGAATTTTATAGCGGTCCACCTGCATTTTGGGAGTGATGTCTTTTATTTCACCGTCAACCCGCACCTTTACAAAGCCTTTCTTTCTTATTTCTTCAAACAGCTCGCGGTAATGGCCTTTTCTTCCACGCACCAGTGGCGCCAGCAAAGAAATCTTCTGGTTATGAAACCGGTCAAAAATATTGCTCACAATTTCTTCCTCGCTCCATTTCACCATTTTTTGGCCGGTATTATAACTGAAAGCTTCGCCGATGCGGGCATACAGCAGGCGCATGAAATCATATACTTCCGTTACCGTGCCCACGGTGGAGCGCGGGTTTTTATTGGTTGTTTTCTGCTCGATGGAAATTACGGGCGAAAGGCCGGTTATCTTGTCAACATCAGGCCTTTCCATTTCGCCAATGAACTGCCTTGCATACGCGCCGAAGGTTTCCATATAACGGCGCTGCCCTTCCGCATAAATGGTATCAAAGGCCAGTGAGGATTTGCCGCTGCCGCTTATGCCGGTTATAACCACCAGCTTGTTTTTGGGGATGATGATATCAATGTTCTTAAGATTGTGCGCCCTTGCCCCGTACACTTCTATTGATTCTTCGGGTGAATGCCCGGTATGTTCTTTGTTATCAGCCATAATGAAGATGCCGAAATTACAATAATATGGCTTTTGTGTTTTATTATTATTGATGTGTTTTTAGGGTGTGCAGCACAAGAGATGCGATGCTGTTAGGCAGGGATGCCATCTGTACCTAAGCCCGTAACCCAAACAAAAAACCCCGCCGGAAGCGGGGCCTTTTATATAGCATTTAGGGATTCTTCTAAATTTTAAAGTGAGAGAAAGCCTTGTTGGCCTCTGCCATACGGTGCGTGTCTTCTTTCTTTTTAAAAGCAGCACCTTCACCTTTGCTGGCCGCGATAATTTCATTGGCCAGCTTATCAGCCATTGTTTTACCATTGCGTTCACGGCTGTAGCGGATAAGCCATTTCATGCTTAACGAAATTTTGCGGTCGGCACGCACTTCGGTGGGAATCTGGAAGGTAGCGCCACCAATTCTGCGGCTGCGCACTTCCACGGCAGGCGTTACATTCTGTAAAGCCTTTCTCCAAACTTCATAACCGTTATCGCCGGTTATTTTACTCACTTTGTCAACCGCATCATAAAATATGGTGATTGAAGTGCTTTTTTTGCCCTGCCACATAAGGTTATTTACAAAACGTGTAACCAGCTTATCGTTAAAACGGGCATCCGGCGCTAAGGGTAATTTTTTTGCTTGTGCTTTTCTCATCGCTTATAATGATGAATGATTGATTATTTTTTTGCTTTTTCTTTCTTGGTACCGTATTTAGAACGGCTTTGTTTACGGTCTTTCACGCCTGCAGTGTCAAGGCTGCCGCGTACAATATGGTAACGCACACCCGGCAAATCTTTTACACGGCCTCCGCGGATTAACACGATTGAGTGTTCCTGCAGGTTATGGCCTTCACCCGGAATGTAGGCAATTACCTCCACTTTGTTGGTTAAACGCACTTTTGCCACTTTACGCAAAGCTGAGTTTGGTTTTTTTGGGGTTGTTGTGTAAACCCTTGTACAAACGCCACGGCGCTGAGGGCAGGCATCCAAAGCCCTTGATTTGCTTTTTGCCCTGATAATCTCACGGCCTTTTCTTACTAACTGTTGTATTGTAGGCATTACTGACCTTAATTTTTTTGGGAGGGCAAAGGTAATTGCAGCAGCATTTAATTCCAAATAAATTGCCGCGCTATCCTGAAATAATTACGAAAAACAGGCAAAACCAACATTTTCTTTACACTTTAAACAGCCAGCCGTGTGTGTCTTCCGTTTTTCCAAGCCGTATTTCATCCAGGGCCTGCTTAATTTTTGGGGAGAGCACGAAGCTGCTTACATTAAAATCCATCACTAAATCCTGGTATTTCAATTTTTTGATATTTGAAATAACGGCGGCGGTGCCCATGCCAAAGATTTCCGTAAGTGTTCCTTTTTTATAGGCCTCCACCACTTCATCAATATTCAGCCTGCGTTCTTCCACTTTAATGCCCATGTCTTTTAAAATGGCAATAATGCTGTCGCGGGTAACGCCTTTCAGGATAGTATCTTCCAGTGCAGGCGTTACAAAAACATTATTGATAACGAAGCCAATGTTCATCATACCCACTTCCTGCAGCCATTTGTGCTCAAAAGCATCTGTCCACAAAACCTGGTCGTATCCTGTTTCCTTTGCCTTTGCGGCCGGGTACATGCTGCCGCCATAGTTGCCGGCATTTTTGGAAAAGCCAACACCGCCGGGCGCTGCCCTGGTATATTTTTCTTCCACGGCGATCTTCATTGGCGCTGCATGAAAAGGCCCAACCGGGCTGAGAATAATCAAAAACTTATATGTAGCAGAAGGTTTTACGCCCAGCATATAATCTGTGGCGAACATGAACGGACGTATGTATAAGGAATGGTCGGCCTGTGCAGGTATCCAGTCTTTATCAAGCTCAATAAGCTGGCGCATGCCTTCAATAAAAATTTCTTCGGGCACTTCAGGCATGCTCATGCGCTGCGCAGAAAGGTTAAAGCGTTTAAAATTTTCATACGGGCGAAAAATGACAGCCTCACCATTCTCCTGCCGGAAAGCTTTAATGCCTTCAAAAATTGACTGGCCATAATGCAATGCGGAAACGGAAGGATCCAAAACCAGCGGCTGGTAAGGCTTAATCTCTGTTTTCCATTCACCGTTTTCATAATCAGCTTCAAGCATGTGATCGGTAAAATATTTTCCGAAAGGAATATCCTCCAGGCTTATGTTGCCCAGCCTGCTTCTTTCTGTTTTCGTGATATTTATGTCTAACACTTCTGTCATACCCTTAAATTTGATGCAAAGAAAATAAAAATCTCTTAGAAGAACAGGTCGCTTATCATAGAATTATCACGCCATTAATGGTTTTATTATGATGGATATGCGGCCCTGGCTGATTTAAATATTTATTTGATGAAAGAACAATTACCGGCGCAGGTTTTGGCAAAGCTGTTCAGCAATTCATTGGTATATACCAGTGAAAAATTGAAGGCTGAACAGGTTTGTGAAACGCCCGCGCCCGCCCAAGTGAAACAGCCTGAAATACGGGCGGCGGCTGTTGAAGAAAAGATTGACAAGCCCGGTAAATGGTATCTTGGCCATTATGAAAAGAAATTTATTGTATTGGTGAATGATGAAAGCAATGTTTATTTAAGCGATAAGGAACTGGAATTTCTCAGCGGTATTTTAAATGCCTGCAAAATGAACCTGGCGCATATAGCGCTGATTAATTTTAAAAACCATGCGGCAAGCTTTCAGCAATTAAAAAAAGATTTGCAGCCACAGTTTCTTTTAACATTCGGCATAAATGCTTTACAAATAGAGTTGCCTTTTTCCATGCCTGATTACCAGGTGCAGCAATATGATGGATGCGCTATCATAACTGCGCCGGCATTGGCTCAATTAAATGCGGCCACGCCTGCCGCCAAAACTGAAAAATCAAAATTGTGGAACAGCCTTAAAAAAATGTTTAACCTCTGATGGATAATAATATACTCATCTTCGCCAGCAACAACAGGCATAAAGCGGAAGAAATACTGGCCGTTACAGGAGATCAATACAAAATAATTACACTGAAGGAAGCCGGGATTGATATAGATATTCCCGAACCATATAATACTATTGAAGCCAACGCATCTGGAAAATCGAAAATGATTTATCAGCTTACGCAGCAGAATTGTTTTGGCGATGATACAGGCCTTGAAGTGGAGGCATTGAATGGAGAGCCGGGCGTTAAAAGCGCCAGGTATGCCGGCGACCAGAAGGATTTTGATGCAAACATTGATAAGCTGCTCTCGAAGCTGGATGACAAAGAAAACCGTAACGCACAGTTTAGAACCGTTATCTCTTTAATGTGGAATGATAAGGAATATTTGTTTGAAGGCATGGTAAAAGGAATGATTATTTATGAACGTCGCGGCGCCAATGGTTTTGGATATGATCCTGTTTTTATTCCTGAAGGAAGCTATAAAACCTTTGGTGAAATGACGCTGGAAGAAAAAAATTTATTCAGCCACCGCAAAAAGGCTGTTGATAAACTAATGGAATTTTTGAAGCAACAATAATAATTGCCGCAAATGCGCAGGTTTTTATTTCAATAGTTTATGCTATCTTATCTGTGTATCTGCGGCCGGTAAATTATAGTATGGAACGCGTTAAAATAAACCTGCCGGATAATTTTAAATTCTCCACTGTAATTAAAGTGCGCATAACCGATTTGAATTATGGCGGCCATGTTGGCAACGACAGCTTTCTCTCGCTTATTCATGAAGCAAGGCTTCAGTTCCTAAGCCATTTTGGTTACTCCGAATTAAGACTGGAAGGCAGTTCACTCATTATGTATGACGCCGCTATTGAATTTAAAAAAGAATTGGGTTACGGCGATGAAGTAAAAATATCCGTTGCCGCCAGTGGTTTTGATGCACGGGGTTTTGATATATTCTATAAACTTGAAATAATGAAAAGCGAAGGCTTAATGCTGGCCGGGAAAGCAAAAACGGGCATGCTGTGCTATGATTATACCAATAAAAAACTAACCGGCATACCCGGAAAAGTAAAAGAAACATTGATGTAATTTTTCTGCCGCTCAACAGTACCTATATTGGCACTATTTTACTAAAGCAGATACAGAACGATAGTATTTGTATTTTTACATAAAACAATACAGATGAAATTCATCGTAGCATTTTTTTCAGCAAATCTATTTTTTAACTTATCCCATGCCCAAAATATACTTTCTTCATCCTTATCAGTTGACTCCGTTTTAAATAAAGCTTCCAGGAAATTGCATAGCCTAAAAAGCATTAAATATGATGATATCAGAGAATTGAATTACGCTTCAGAAAATTATCACAACAACTCTGTGTGGACTTCTTATTACGATTTTCAGAGTCAAGACACACTGATTGGATTCAAATATCAAATTGAAGATTCAACCGCAAAAATGATTTTTAATAGTACGGAAAGTTTTGATTTAGATAAAAAGTCCAAAACAATTCAAATAAATGATCATCCTGTCCGAAATAATTTCAATGGGCTTTCTTTTTTTTATAACTCTATCATCACACTTAGAAATGTGCTGCCCTTACTTTTAAAAGACAAAATAGCACTTAAAACAATTACTGATACAACGATTAATGGCGCCCCTTATATTTTGGTAACAGTGAATATCGGAAAACGGAGAATACAATATCTTGGCAAAGGTTTCGATACTATGCAAACAAAAACAAATTTCATCTATAAAATTGCATTCCAAAAAAATAGTTATCTACCTTATGAAGTATTACAAATGTATGATGTAAGCCCAGACTTTATCAAAACCACATTCATTAATATTGATACAACCCCGCCTGTTCCAAGTGAATTATCCTGGTATTATACAACCTACCTGAATGATTATAAACAAATAAATAAAACTTCCTTGCAGTTAGCACCTGTAGGTTCTTTGGCTCCGCCATGGAAGTTGGAATCATATAACAGTAAACAAATGATTTCATTAAGTGATTTCAAAGGAAAAGTGATTTTATTAGACTTTTGGATAAAAAACTGCGGACCTTGCATTCAAAGTGTACCTCATTTGAATAAGCTGGAGGCTAAATTCAAAAATGAAAAATTTAGTGTTATAAGCATTAATTCCTATGACACCAAAAGTGATATAAGTTGGTTTTGCAATAAATTCAAAACAGCTTATACGGTATTATTAAACGGCAAAGAAGTAGCAGACAAATATGGGATAAATGGTTACCCTACATTTGTCATTATTGATAAAACAGGAAAGATTATCTACACTCAAGTTGGTTATGGGCCATCTGTTCAATCAGCGATTGAACAGGTTATTCATAATGCGTTATAAGTTATTTAAGAAGTATATTAAGATAATACGAACGAAAAACAAAGTGTTTGAGCAAAAGTTTGTGAAAGATATATAAAATATATCCTGCAAATAAAAAAGGATAGGCGAATCGCATTAATACAACAAAAAACCCCGCTCTGCGGGGTTTAAAATTATATAAGCGCTTATATATTATTTAGCCTTATCAAAATTTTCCTGCACTTTTTTCCAGTTGATAACATTCCAGATAGCAGCCAGATAATCAGGGCGCTTATTTTGATATTTTAAATAATACGCATGCTCCCAAACATCCACACCGAGGATTGGCGTGCCTTTCACTTCGGCCACATCCATTAAAGGATTATCCTGGTTAGGCGTGGAAGTAATTTCAAGCTTGCCATCCTTTATAATAAGCCAGGCCCAGCCGCTTCCAAAACGGGTAGCGCCGGCTGTATTAAGCCTGGTTTTAAATTCATCAAAGGAACCAAATGCGCTGTCAATAGCTTCCGCCAGGCTGCCGGAAGGAGCGCCGCCCTCTGCCGATAAAATATCCCAGAAGAAAGTATGGTTCCAGTGGCCGCCGCCATTGTTGCGCACAGCAGGAGAAATTTTGCCGGCATTGGCAACCAGCTCTTCAAGCGATTTGCGCTCATGTTCCGTTCCGGCAATTGCTTTATTTAAGTTATCTACGTACGCCTGGTGATGTTTGTCGTGATGAATTTTCATTGTTTGTTCGTCAATATGCGGCTCCAATGCATTATATGCATACGGAAGCGGAGGTAATGTAAATGCCATAGTTATAAAATTTTAGATTTCTGATTTACTTATAAAGGGAAACAAATTTAGTGCGATGCGGGCAAAAACAGGTTAATTCTTTCTTATATCGAAAAATAGCCTTGCTTTATGAAAGGCTGCCAGGCAATAATCATCGTTTCTGCTGAAAAAAATTTTTCATGAGCAGGGCGCAGTCTTCAGCCAAAACACCAGCCCGGATTTTTGTTTTTGTATGAAAAGGAAAGTTAGGCGCCGTTACCCGGCGATGGCCATTCTTTTCATCATCAGCGCCCCAAACCACACGGTGCAGTTTGCCCCAGTATAAAGCGCCGGTGCACATTAAACAGGGCTCAACGGTTACATACAAAGTGGCAACGGGTAAATATTTTGCACCGAGAAAATTATAGGCCGAAGTAAGAGCCAGTATTTCCGCGTGGGCCGTGGAATCGTTCAACTGTTCCGTCATATTGTGCGCCCGTGCAATAATTTTTTGATTGATGACGATTACGGCGCCGATGGGGATTTCATCTTCTTCAAAAGCCTTCTCCGCTTCGCGCAGGGCATGCTGCATATAATATTCATCGTTTAATATCATTGCAAAATATAAGCCGCTTATTCTTTTTCTTTACGCCGCTTTTCCTTTTTGAATTTATTGAAAAGATCGAGGCTTATTTTAAGCCGGCCGTCATCGCCATCCCTTGCCCTTAAATTAATGCTTCTGCCAGGGTCATCCATTTTGGCCCTGTCTATCTTCTTATAATCCTTGTCATCCGGTTTATTTGTTAACGATGAAACGGGCACCTGCACCAGTATATCTGTTCTGTTGGCTGTGCTGTATATGCCTTCAATATACATGGTAACGGCAGATGACTGTACGGGCATTCTCCTGATGTATATATCGCCATTCTTTATATCGAAAGTATCTTTCAGCTCGGCAAACTGCACATTGTTCAAATCCCTGTTCTTAAAAACATATTGCTGAATATTGAGCAAAGGTTTAAAGTTAGTTAAAGCGGCATTCTTTAAGGAGAAATACAGCTTGCCGTTCAGGCTGTTGGCAACAAGTTTGCCCGTATTGCCGATGCCCACATTCAAATTTGTTTTTGCATCCATAATGCCCTGCAGGTTGCCTGATGTAATGCTTGTTTGGCCGAAGTTGTCAAATGCATAAAATAATTTTTTTACGTTAATGTGGCTGAGGTCGGCCTGCATGGCTACCTGGTGATAATTATCGTTTACCTGATGCACACTGGCCGAAAGGTTGAACGAGCCATCTGCATGTTGCAACGAAGCCTTTTGAATATCCCAGTCGCTGCGTTCAAACAGCATGTTTGCATTTACATTGGTTGCCCTGAAATTGTGCAGCGCTACCTGGCCGGCTTTTAAGGTTACATACATATCGCCGTTTTCAAGCGCATCATCTACCGAGCCGATGGCTGACCCCATATTGCCTTTCTTTTTAGCTTTAGCCGCGCCTTTTTTTGCAAATAAAGATTTAAAATCGTTTAGATTAACTGAAGGCGAATAAACACTGCAGTGTATGCTGGCTTTACCAGCTTCTTTACCTGAATAACGGTTTAAATTATCACCATTGATATTTACAGTAAACTGGTTTGCATTTACATTACACCTGAAATTATTCATCGCCAGGGTGTTTTCTCCTATGGCAATGGCGCCATTGCACGATGAAAAAGTGATATTTCTCGGCACATATATCATCGTTCCATCCTGGATTTCAATTTTTGCATTTAAAAGGTTAAACAAAGAAGGGTCAGGAATTAAGGGCCCGTTATATGCCAGGTATAGCTTAGCATTACCTTCTGTAAAATCAAATGTTTCAGAAGACAGCGCTTCATCTAACTGGGGCATGGTGCAGGCAGTATTAAATTCAAATTGTATAGAAGGGTTAGACAGGTTGGTTATTATAATTTTGGGTGTATTCATTTTTATCTGGCCCCAGTTGCTCGTAAAGCCGGTAACGGCAATTCTTGAATTGGAATCATCCGGAGCAATGCGCACATCAACCTGGTTTGAATAGTTGCCGGCAAAGCTGCAGTTAGTAAGGCTTACCACCGGCGTGTTAATATTATTTTCCGATGTTTTAAAATCAACATTAACGGCAGGGTCGCCTTTTTTAGATAACGGGCCGGTTAATGATACATTTACATCAACAGGCTCTGTAAGATCAATCTTCCCAAGTTTGGCCCTTGTTTTTGGTTTCAGGATAGTTAATGCTGAGGCATACTTAATTCCTTTTGATGAAGCGTTTATGTGAAATTGGGATTTCTTTCCAAAATCAAATTCACCTTTAATAAGAAAAGGCTGGCCTTGTATTTTAACCTTCGATTCGTTTATGGTAAGCACCCCGGCGGTATCGAAAATAAGCCTCCAACTGGCTTGAATGCGCTGGTTTTCCAGCCAGTAACCCTGTGGCAAATTAAAGCCAAGCCCGCGCAGCATTAAATCTTCATCAAAACTTATGTGGTATCTGCTCCCGTTTAAACGCATGCTTATTTCCGCATCATCAATACGGCCTTCATATCTTTTTTTGCGAATGGCATCTTCCAGTATTACCGTTACATTTTCAAGATTAAACCTGCTAAGCACCACCGGCTTTTTGCCTTTGCCGCCGGCGCTACCGCTGTCTTTTTTGTGCGGCATTAACACATAGTTATTTGAATACCCGCTTGAATCGGTAAAGCTGTGCAGCACAGCATCTTTCACCGTTACGGAACTAATTTTCAGCCTGTTGCCAAGCAACCCCAGAAAACCGGCCCGGGCGGTAATGTTGCCGGCCTTAATAAAAGGCCTGTGATAAAAAGAATCGCTTACCGTAACATTTTCCAGGGTAATGCCAATATTGGGAAAGGTTCTCCATATTGTTATATCCGCATTATCAATTTTCAATTCTCCCAAAATGGTTTCTTTCATCTTGGCATTAAGAAAGCCCAATAACTTTTCTTTTGAAGAGGATACATAAATGCTAAGGCTTGCCAGCAATAAAATATACAAGCCCAGTAGTACAGCAATAACCCGCACAAAGCGCCGCCTTATTTTTCCCGGTATATGAAACCGGCTTTTTTTCTTTTCTTCCCCCATGGCTTATTTATTAAGGCAGCAATTGCATAGGAAGAGGCTGTCTTCTAAAAAGTAATGTTTTGCCACAAAGTTACTAAGACACGAAAAAAATTAAGCTTTAAAATCAGGGCTTTGTGCCTTTAAGCCTTCGTAGCATCTCTGCTAAACCATCCTTTTAAGAAGACAGTCTCTTTTATTAAAATTTATTTTGAATGATATATGGAAGCATGTTAAGCCATGTAGGCCAGTCATGCGTCCATCCCTCCCAAATGCTGAAATCATGCCATATCCCTTTATCCCAAAGCGCCTGGGAAAACCTGCGGTTGGCATCGGGATCTTCATAAGCGCCACCACCTGTATAAATATGAATGTGATGGCTGGCGCGTATCTTATCAAGATACCATTTATCTGTTAAAGCCGGAATATAATGTATAGGGCTGTTAAAATAAACCTGATCATCCCAAAAGCCCTTTGTGTATTCTGTAAGATCATATACGCCGCTCATGCTTATAACGCCATTGATAATATCAGGACGTTTTAAAAACAAATTCATGGCATGTAATGCGCCAAACGATGCCCCGCATATATAAATTATCGTTTCATTGCTGGCGGTATTACGTATGAAAGGTATCACTTCATTATGAACATAACTGTTAAACTCGTTCTGGCGAATGGCTTTATGCGGCGGGTACATTTCATTATTCAGCCAGCTTTCCTTATTAATGCTGTTAATACTGTACACCTTCATTTTACCCGCATCAATAAAGGGTGCCAGCGCATCTATCAGTTTAAAGCGCTCGTATTCCAGATAATCGGCCGCGGCTGTTGGCACCAGCAGTAAAGCAAATCCATAATGGCCATACGTTACTACCGGCATTTCTTTATTGAGTGAAGGGCTATGCCATGACGTGATTTCTCTTTGCATATAATATTGTAATATTGATTATAGATCAAATAAAATCTTAAGTTTTGAATTTATCTGCTGCATAATTACAAGTGGCATATTGCCTATATAATTAATGATTGTTTTTGAAGGAACCGATGCAAACCTGTGTAAACGAATTGCAGAACTTACTTTAAGGCCTGTTTTATTCAATTCACCTTCGGACGATAAAATGATTATATCTGAAGATTCCGGTTTATCGGGAATATGGGAAGTGATAAACGCAACTACAATCTGGTTATAAAAGCCTATTTCATTAGTCAGGCACACTGCAGGACGCACCTTTAATTGCGAAAAATAGTCATAAGGAAAAGGAACTAATACTATTTCACCTTTCACTATTGTAAGGTTTTCCATCATGAATAGTATAAATATCCTCGCCTTCGTCTTTGAAAAAATCAAATGCCGGATTGCTTGCCAGAAAAGCCATCCATTCCTTATCACTTATATCGTCATCCTCAGCTACTACAATCAATTTCACTTTTTGATTTTTAAAATTCGGCAGATTCTCTGCATGCAGGTTTCCTTTTTCATCAACGGCAGCATAAATTTCTTCTACTTTCATAAAATAAATTTTTATAAAGTTACAAACAAACCTTCTTCACTTCATGCCACAGGTCGCGGTAGCACTGGGCTGCATAGCTGCTGTTGGCATATTCAAATAAAGGCTGCTGGTTTACGCCCATTTTTTCTACATCGCTTAAATAAGGAATATAGTTTTTAAAGAACAGTTTGTCTTTATAAAACTGCTGCATCACTTCGTGGTGCAGGTTCTTGCGGTGATCAACCATGCTGAAGAAACATTTTAACCTGCTTTTATCGAGGCCATTATCATCAAAATAAGCGCTCACCATTTCAAAAGAATTAATGGAAAGCGTGGTGGGAATGTTAGGCATCAGTATCCAGTCCGCAGCACTAAAAATGTTTTCATGCAACAGCGAAATGCCCGGCGGGCAATCCAGTATCACTATATCATATTCTTTAAGATTGCCCAGCAGCGATTTTAATTTTCTTTTACTGTGTTTTAAACCGCTGAGCAATGCATCAATGTTCCGGGCAGAAATATCTGCCGGTATTATCCAGAGGTTTTCAAAAACCGATCCCTGCACGACATCTTTTAATTCAATTTCTTCCGCAAACAATTTTTTTGTTTCATTCTTATTGTTTGCCTGCACATTCAGGTAAAACGAAGATGAGCCCTGCGGATCGAGGTCCCAAACCAGCGTTTTATAACCATCGGCTGCGGCAAGATAAGCCAGGTTTATGGCGGCGGCTGTTTTGCCTACACCGCCTTTCAGATTGTATAAGGCAATAACTGTCATACAACTAAAATACAAATTATAACGGCCCATCCCAAACTCTTCCCAAAGGAAAGGCTTTCCACCCTCAAAAATAATTTAATGTAACCTGCTGTTATAGCGGGTTGCAAGTCCCTCTCTATAGGAGAGGGATTTAGGGAGAGGCCGCTACTCTTCCCGCAACTGCTTCCCGGTAAGATGGATAAAAACATCTTCCAGGTTGGCCTGCTTCACTTCTTTGGGTTTCTCAAAACCGGACTCAACGAGTTCATCAATCAGCTTATCGGGTGAAGCCAGGGCAATTATTTTACCCGAATCAATAATAGCAACACGGTCGCATAAAATTTCCGCCTCGTCCATATAATGTGTTGTAATAATAACCGTGGTGCCGTTGCTTCTTATATCTTTTATCAAATCCCAGAGGTTGCGGCGGGCCTGCGGATCCAGGCCGGTGGTAGGCTCATCCAGGAAAATAATTTTTGGCTTGTTAATTAAGGTTGTTGCAATAGAAAAACGCTGTTTCTGGCCACCGCTTAATTCTTTAAATTTTGCCCTGGCCTTATCGCGCAGGTTTACGGCATCCAGCAAGGCCATAGGGTTTACTTTCTCGTTATACAAGCCGGCAAAAAGCCGGATAAGTTCTGTAAGGTTAAGGCCGGGATAATAACCCGATGTTTGCAACTGCACGCCGATGATCTTCTTTATTTCATTAGGCGACGTATCAAGATCAAGCCCGTCAACAATTATTTCTCCGCTTGTTTTTTCCCGCAGTGTTTCTATTATTTCAAGCGTGGTTGATTTGCCGGCGCCATTAGGCCCGAGCAAACCAAAAATTTCGCCTTCATACACTTCAAAGCTTATCCCTTTTACCGCATTAAATTCGCCGTAATTTTTTACAAGGCCCGATACCGAGATAATTGTTTTCTGCTGCATACATGTAAGGTAACGTATAAGAACGTATTATAATGAAATTTATACGCCTGTTTATTTCGCGGCAAATATCTTTGAACCCTTCTATATGCAAGAAAAATTAACTGTTATTTACATTATCTCCGACCGGCGTTCGGGCTCTACCCTCCTGGAAAATATGCTTTCAAAATCGGGGGAAATTGTATCGGTTGGTGAGCTTGCCATGCTGAAAGGCCATATTCATAAACAAGGGCCGGGAGAAATATGGAACTGGAATTGCAACTGCGGCAAACCGGTTATGCAGTGCGGATTCTGGAGCAGGGTGCTTAACGGTATTTATAATGATAATTTTGCAACCAAAATAACATGGCCGTATAAATCTGTAAAACTGTTATTATCCTCATTTACTTCCATCAATATAAAAAGCACCCTGCAAAAATTTATCCATACAAAAAAGAATAAACAAACAGCTCAAATACTAAATGAGGTGTATAAAGCGGTGGCCGGCGCTTCAGGTAAAAACTTTATTGTGGATGCTTCAAAAGACCCTGTTCAGGCGCTGGCCATTGCAGCATGCCCGGATGTGCATGTGAAATTCATCTGGCTTACAAGAGACCTGCGGGCTATTAGCTTTTCCAAACTGAAACGATGGAAACAAAATAAACGGGCAGATAAAAAGCCCCTGGAAACATTGGTTGACAGTTTTCGCTATAAAAAAATTTGCGCCGCTGCTGCAAATGCTGCCGGCGCTGAAAACCTTATAAAAATAAGCTATGAAGCACTGGCCGTAAATCCGCAGCAGCAGTTGAATGCTATTTGTTCCACATTCGGGCTGGCCGCTTACAAAGCGCCTGCGTATATGGAGCTATCAGATGATCATGCCATTGCTGGTACACCAGCCAGGTTTGAAAGAAAGATAATTGCCGCAGATAATTCATGGCAGGATTTTTATAAACAACATGCCATACTGAATGCATTGGGTAAAGCTTTTAATGCATTGTAAATGGAGAAGAACAAAAAAGATTTTTTTATTTTAACAGCACCGCGAAGCGGTTCTACCGTTCTTGCGAGAACGCTGGACCAGCATCCGCAAATTTTTTGCGCAGGTGAAATTTTTCATCCTTCCGGTGAAATTTTTCATCCTGAATGGCAATTCCCGTTCATCGGTGAAAAAAATAAGAAGGGATTATCAAGAGCTTTATTCTCCGTTATTAACTATATAAAAGGTTATGCGGCCGGCGCAGGCCATATAAAGAAGTTCTATAACACGCGCAATGCAAAAGCCATACGCGGCTTTAAGCTAATGAACCGGCATGTTACAGACTTTCCCACGGTGTGGAAATACCTGCTGCAAAGCGATAAGAAAGTTATTGTACTTGTAAGAAAAAATATTTTCCGTGAAGCGCTTTCCAGCTTCCGGGCAAGAAAGATTGGCATATTTCACGCAGGTGAAGATACTTTGCCGGCGGCAACAAAGGTTACTGTAAATGCCGCGCAGTTAAGACAACGTGTGGATGAACTGGAAGTGATAAACAGCAGGATCGTAAACCTTGGTAAAAATTTTAACCACATTGTGCTTATGTATGAAGAGTTTGAAAACTGGCAGCAAATGCTCTGTAAGATTTTTGGGTTTCTTGAGGTGGAAGAAATAACCATGCCTGCACAATTAAGAAAAATAGGCACTGCTAACTGGCGGGAGGGCGTTGAGAATTATGAAGAAGTGGAAAACGCCATGCAGGATAAATATGCGCATTTAATAACATAAACTTCAAATTTTATTTAAGCTTGTTTATGCTTTTTAAATACATCACATAAATGCATACAAACTTGTGTCAACTACATAATATACCATGTTCCTATCCCGGTGTCCGGGGCAGGTTGTGGTTCACAATAATGCCTAAACAAGTTTTTTAATAAATTATACGCAACCAATGAAAAAGTTTGTAATTTTTACTTTACCACGCACCGGTTCCACTTTACTAAGCAAATCACTTAACCGGCATCCTGAAATTTTTTGTGATGATGAAATATTTCATTTCAGCTTTCGGGATTATTTCAGCCCTAACCAGTTCAGGTTTTTAAAGTTGTCTTTCCTGCCTAAGAAAATTAATTATGTAATCAATTATCCGGCTACTTATATAAGGTTGCCATTATTTCTTGACAAATATTACCTGAATAAGCAGGATGAGCATTTTAAGGCAAGGGGTTTTAAGCTCATGTATTACCAAACCTTTTATATGCCGGGATTGATAAAATATCTGAAGAAGAATAATATTAAAGTGATATTGCTTTTGCGTGAAAATATCCTGCGCAATGCATTGAGCGATCTGCGGGCACGTGCCACCGGCATATACCATAACCTGGAAGATAATGAAGAAAAGCGTTCCGGTTTATCGAAGCTGAAAGTGGATATAGATACCTTAAAACAAAAAATGGCGGATATAGTACGGCAAAACAGGCAACTGGAAAGTATTGTGAGCAATATGGATTATATAAAGTTGCGCTATGAAGATTTTGGTGAATGGGACGTAACCATAAACAGAATCGCAGATTTTCTGCATGTGGCTCAGTTGCCCGTTACCGCGGGCGCCAAAAAATTAAATCCGGATGCTTTGAAAGATATGATTGAAAATTACAGTGAAGTGGAAACCTGGCTGAAACAGAATAATTACGCTGAATTTGTGGCATAAAAAGCGCTCCGGAGAAAAGGCAGGTGCAGAATGGGCTGAAACAGAAAAAGCCGTCCCCTTTGGAGAACAGCTTTTTCAAACTTATGCAGAGAACCGGTTTTAAACAGCCGCTTCTGCTTTTTTGGTTGCCCATTCAATTAAAATATCAGCTACCAGCGGGCGTGAAAACTCAGAAGGCGGGCGTTGCCCGTTTGCGAGCATTTCCCTCACCTTTGTACCGCTTAAAGAAACAACCTCCGGGTTTTTAGGCGCCGTTTTATTGCTGGCCATGCTTTCGGTGTTCTTGCACCAGAAAGTATTTTCAAATTTCAATATCTCCATGCCCATTTCAGGCCCCACTTTTTCCATAATTTTTTGAGCATCATACGTGCCGTAGTAATTACCAACGCCGGCATGGTCGCGGCCGATGATCATGTGCGTACAGCCATAATTTTTGCGCAGCAATGTATGATTGATGGCTTCACGCGGGCCTGCATAGCGCATGGCAGTAGGCAATACCCCAAGCATGGTATTATCAAGATTGAAGTAATTATTGATTAATGCTTCGTAACATTTCATGCGAACCGGCGCTGGTATGTCATCTGATTTTGTTTCACCAACGATAGGATGAATTAAAGCCCCGTCAACTATTTCCTGGGCGCATTTGATCAAATATTCATGGGCGCGGTGTATGGGATTGCGTGTTTGAAAAGCCACAACCGTTTTCCAGCCACGTTTTTCAAATTCAGCGCGTGTTTCAGTAGGGTCGAGGAAATATTTACCGTCAATATCTTCTTTGCGCAACGGCCTGTTTACCATTTCCAGCGGGCCTGCAATGTATTTATTGCCGCCACGCTTAATGGCTGCTACGCCGGGATGTTTATCTTCTGTAGTGCCAAAACATTTCTGTGCAAAATTGTCGAGGTCAAGCCCAAACTTTTCCTCTACCGTCATTACGGCCAATACATGGCCTTCTTTATTCAGCAGCGCAATTTCTTCGCCTTCTTTAATATTATCAAACTGGTCTCCTGCCGGCAAAGGAATAGGGATGCCCCAGGCAAGACCGTTGGTTAATTTCATATTTTCAATAGCAGATTCGCAATCGGCCTTACCCATAAAACCGGTTAGGGGGCTAAAAGCGCCAATAGCGATCATTTCAACATCTGCGCCATAGCGATCTTCAATAGTTAACCGGAAAAGATTTTTTGCTTTAGCTTCCAGTTCTTCTTTGCGTGCGCCGGTTGCGATCCTGTTTACCAGCGTACCACCGTGTGGTTGGTTCATTTGAATACATTTTTGTATGAATGGATAGAAAATTATGCCTTCTCAATGTAGCCTTTTTCCTCAAGGTAGTTCAGCACTGCCTGTGCACTTTCTTCCAGTGTTTGATTACCTGTATCAACCGTTAATTCGGGGCTTACCGGCGCTTCATAAGGGTCGCTGATGCCGGTAAAGTTTTTGATTTCTCCTGCACGTGCTTTTTTATATAGGCCTTTTGTATCGCGGCTTTCACAAACTTCAAGGGAGGCCGCTGCATAAATTTCAACAAATTCACCTTCTTTTACCAAACCGCGGACCATTTCACGGTCTTCGATATATGGAGAAACAAAAGCTGTGGAAACCAGCACGCCGGCATCAACAAAAAGTTTGGCAACTTCACCAATCCTGCGGATGTTTTCTTTGCGGTCTCCGGCCGTAAAACCAAGGCCTTTATTCAGCCCCATACGAATGTTATCACCATCCAGTACATAGGTGTGATATCCTCTTTCAAACAACTTTTCTTCCACCTTGTTAGCCAGGGTAGATTTCCCGGCTCCGGAAAGGCCGGTGTACCAAAGGATTGCAGATTTGTGGCCATTCATGCGATGACGGTCTTCTTTATTGATGGTGGCAGCGTGCCAAACAATGTTTTTTACTACTTCCATGCGCTATTTTTAAAAATTTTTTGCGCGAATGTACTGTTCCGGGGTCATAAATCCTATTAGGCCGATAGGTTTAACCTGTTCTTATCTCCAAAATAGCCTTGCGCTAATACCTTCTGAATGCCCATTTCCACATTTCTTTCCAGGAGGGTTTTTTCCCATACATCAAAATGCCTGTGCGATACACCTTGCCCGCAAACCAGGTTGTAAAAATAAAGCCCGCCACAAGCAGGCCCATGCTGGCAAGCAATTGCCAAACCGGCACCACATCGCCTACACCATGTGCAATTCTTGCCATCATTACAATTGGGGAAAATAAAGGGAACAGGCTGCCAAAAACAGCCAGGCCGCTGGCCGGCTCATTTACAGCTTTCGTCATAATCACGATTGCGAAAATAATAGGCATGGTAATAGGCAGCATAAGGCTTTGTGCATCCTGCGGGTCTTCGTTTACGGCACTGCCAACACAGGCAAAAAGAGAAGAATATAAAAGATAGCCGCCAAGAAAATAGAATATAAAACAGCCCAGTATTAAAGGGATATTAATATTTACATTACCGATCAACCCTGAACTTCTCAATGTTTCTGCAGCCTGCATAGTGCCGTTTTGCATACCGGAATTTTGCATTTGTGCAGCCAGCTGCGGAAATATTGACGGCAGCAGGAAATTAAGGCTTGTCATTAAAATAATCCAGATAATGAACTGCATGAGGCCTACCGCACCTATGCCAAGAATTTTGCCCATCATTAGCTGAAATGGCTTTACGCTGCTCACAATTACTTCTGCAATGCGGTTTACTTTCTCTTCCATCACGCCGCGCATAACCATGGCGCCATAAATAAACAGCACGATATAAATGAGGAAACCTGAAACATAACCAATCGCATAACTAATGCCAACGTCTTTACCCGAATCGCTCCTGCCTTCCATAGTTGAAAACTGTATGTTCCCTTCTTTTTTAGCGCTGTCTAATTGGGCCGGGGAAATGTTCAGCACTAATAAGCGCTGCTGCTCCAGCGCGGCATTAAGCCTGTCTTCAATTTTTCCACGCGACATTAAGCCTACAGACTTTTGCGTAACCACGGATATGTTTACCTTATCAAGAATGTTCGCATTAGCCGGCACAATGGCATAACCTTTATATTTTCCCTTTTTCACCTCCTCTTTTAATGCCTGCTCGTTTTCGCCATGTACAATAACGAAACTGGTATTTTCATCGCCTTCAATTTTGTTTTTAAATATGCCGGCTTCATCAGCTACGGCAATTGTATATTTTTCATCGCTGTTTACAGAAAAATATATGATCATAGCATAGAAGCCAAAGAACAGCAGAGGCAGCAGAATAGTGGTGAGTAAAAATGTTTTCTTTTGAACGCGGGTTAAAAATTCGCGGCGTGCAATTAAAGCTATCTTATTCATACATTAATTCAGTATTAGGTTGTTTATGCTTCCATTTCCTGAAACGGGCGTGCAGCTGCTTTTGAGCCTTCAACCAGGGTTATAAATATCTCGTTAAGCGATGGCAGTATTTCGTTGAAGCCTTCCACATTCAAATCCTTTTCAATAAAATACTTCAGCACATCGTTGCTTTTATAGCCATCGTTAATACGCACAATAAATTTATTTGCTCTTTCTTCAGCCACGTGAAAAGCCGGGCTTTCCAATATGATGGAAGGAATGCTGTTTAGCTGCACGCTGAACTTATGTTCTTTAAATTCATGCTTTATTGCCTGCACCGGGCCATCCAGTATTTTTTTGCCAAGGTTTACAAGCACTATATGATCGCATATTTCTTCCACCTGCTCCATTCTGTGCGTGCTGAAAATAATGGTGCTTCCTTTTTGTGCAAGGCCATAAATCTCATCTTTTATAAGGTTGGCGTTTAAAGGGTCAAGCCCGCTGAAAGGCTCATCAAGAATAACCAGTTTGGGCTCATGCAATACGGTGGTAACAAACTGCAGTTTCTGGCTCATGCCTTTGCTCAGGTCTTCCACTTTCTTATTCCACCAGCTTTGCATTTCAAGTTTTTCAAACCAATATTTTATTTTCTGAATGGCATCATTGCGGCTTAACCCTTTTAACCGAGCGAGGTAAAGCACCTGGTCGCCTATCTTCATTTTTTTATACAGGCCCCGTTCCTCGGGCATATATCCGATCTTAATAATATCGGTAAGCGGATTAAACCGCTTGCCGTCTAAAATAACTTCGCCTTCATCGGGAAAAAAGATGCCGGTTATCATGCGCAGCAAGGTTGTTTTTCCGGCGCCATTCGGGCCAAGCAAACCAAAAATGCCGCCCTGCCTTATTTCAAAACTTATGTCGTCAACAGCTTTTTGCGTGGCAAAGTATTTTTTAAGGTGGTGCAGTTCAAGAATGTTCATGTGCTATTGAATTTCGTTTCAAACGTACATTAAATTTTTCATGCTTACATTACATAAAGGATGCATGAAAAATTTAATGAGAGTTTCTCCTGGCAATAAAAACATTCATATTTAAGCGTGAAATTATTTGTGCTGAGCGGCTGATTTTATCTTTTGAATAATGGTTGCGGCCACTCTTTCCCCATCCATGGCAGCGCTTACTATACCGCCTGCATAGCCGGCGCCTTCGCCACAGGGATATAAATTATCTAACTGCGGATGGGTTAATGTTTTTTCATTACGCGGAATGCGCACAGGAGAAGATGTGCGGCTTTCTGTGGCAACAACAACTGCCTCGTTGGTAAAATAACCACGCATTTTCCTGCCAAAATCTTTAAATGCCTGCTGCAAAGATTTATGTATAAAGGAAGGAAGCACTTCGTTTAAAGAAGCGCTTGTAATACCAGGCAAATAGCTGCATTGGGGCAAATCTGCAGATGTTTTACCGTTTGAAAAATCGGCCATTCTTTGCGCAGGCGCCACAAATTTTCCACCACCCGCAGTATATGCTTTTCGTTCAACAGATTGCTGGAAATACATAGCCAGTAATGACGAAGGAATTGTTTTTACCGGCTGATGATAATTTTTATAATTCAATAAATCTTTTTCTTCCACCTGAACCACAATACCGCTATTGGCAAAAGGGTTATTGCGCCTGCTTGGGCTCCATCCATTTACTACCAATTCCCGGCTATCTGTAGAAGCAGGCGCAATAATGCCGCCGGGGCACATGCAAAAGCTAAAAACGCCTTTTCCGTTCACCTGTTCAACAAGGGTATAGGATGCAGGCGGCAAATATTCGCCGCGGTGCGCACAATGGTATTGAATAGAATCTATAATGGTTTGCGGATGTTCTATTCTTACCCCAAGCGCAAAAGGCCTGGCTTCTATCTGTACTTTTTTGTGGTGAAGCAATAAAAAAATATCCCTTGCCGAATGGCCTGTAGCCAGTATGATATGATCAGCGCTAAATTCATCGCCATCAGATGTAATGGCCGAACGAATATGATGGCCTTCCATTTTTAAATCAACCAGCTTCTTTTCAAATAAAAATTCGCCGCCGCTGTTAAGAATTTGTTTTCGCATGGCTGTTATTATATGCGGCAGCTTATTGGTGCCAATATGCGGGTGCGACTGGTACAATATCTTTTCTTCTGCGCCAAACTGAACAAACAGGTTTAAAACACGCTCTATACTGCCTCGCTTATTACTGCGCGTATATAATTTTCCATCGCTGTAAGTGCCTGCGCCGCCTTCACCAAAGCAATAATTGCTTTCAGGGTTTATACTGCCCGTTTTATTAAGCAGCGCAAGATCTCTTCGCCTGGCTCTCACATCTTTACCACGTTCCAGAATAACAGGTTTAATGCCATGCTCCATTAATTTAAGCGCAGCAAATAAACCCGCCGGACCGGCGCCCACAATTAATACAGCATGATCTGCTTTATGCACATCGGGAAAGATTATTTGTTTTACGGCAAAGGGAATATAAGGCTCATTAATGAATGCAATGAGGGTTAGATTAATGAAAGGCTGTTTGTTTCTTGCATCAATGCTTTGTTTAACAATACTATAACCTGAGATTTCTTCCTGCTTTACTGATAGCGTTTTTGTTATGTAATCCTTTACTGTATTTACTTCTGCAGCCTCAGAAGGCAACAAGCTCAATAAAAATTTTTTTTTCATTCACACTAAGTTTTCAGTATCTTAACACTTGCGTTTTAAATTTCTTTCGATATTTGTTCTATCAAATTGAAAACAATGATGAAGATGCCAATAAAAATTTCTTTAACAATCACGAAAATTTCTTTGGCATTGAGTTTGAATATATTTACTTATTAAAACGTAAGTAGTCAATTTTCTCATAAGCAGTTAGTTTTGGTTGCGGCCCCTGTTTCTACAGGGGCTTATTTTTTTCAGCATATTTCTTCGCAACCCATTTTGAAAATATACTCCCGGCAAAGCATCCGGCAGCGTCGGCTATCATATCGGTATAATCAAAAGAGCGCCCTTCGTTCAGGTATCTTTGAATAAACTCAACAAGTATTCCATATAAGACAAACAGAATGCTGATTTTAATCAACAATTTAACGGTACACCGCCCCGATTTGATAAAAGGCCAGGCTGTAAGAAAAACAAGGCCGCTAAACAAGCCAATGTGCACCCATTTATCAAAATATATCAAATCTAAAAAACTTACCTGGGGAATGTCTTCTCCCGGTAAAAAAAATAAAATGTTTGCAATGATAAACCAGGCAATAACAGGCAGGAAAAAAAGCGGTTTTATTTTCATTTGGGCGCAAAAGTATAATAAAAAGGGCCGCATATAATGCCAGCCCTTTCAAAGATTATGTGACGAACCCTACTGATGACTATAAAAAAATTTGCTTTCTGTTTTTAAGCAAGCCTGCTTAACCAACTAATTGGCTGTATGCTTCGGCGGTTAGTAAATTATCCAGATCTGCCGTATCAGTTATTTCTATTTTAACCATCCAGCCTTCACCATAAGGATCTGAATTTACCAATTCAGGATTATTGCCCAGTGCACTGTTTGCTTCAACAATTTTGCCTTGAACGGGCAGGAATAAATCACTCACTGTTTTAACTGCTTCAACGGTGCCGAACACATCTTCGGCATGAAGCGTTTTTCCTATCGTGGGAATATCAACAAAAACAATATCGCCCAGCTCGCCCTGGGCATAAGCGGTTATGCCTACCAGTGCGGTTTTATCATCCACTATTTTAACCCACTCATGGTCTTTTGTATATTTTAAACCGGCCGGAAAATTCATAATGAAATATTTTGTTACAAATATTAATTGAAAACTTTTAGCAGCCAATTTTAATTGAGCATGCGCATCTTCATTCGTATATCTTTCAAAGGCCTGTAGTTGTCATCTTTGGCAACTGCAGCAATTTTATCAATCACCTCAAGCCCTTTTATAACTTCTCCAAAAACGGTATAATTCTGATCGAGGAACGGTGTTCCACCCACGGTATTATACATTTTACGCTGCGCATCATTATAGTAAAACCCTGCATTACCGCCCTGGCGCACACTGCACTCAACCTGGTTTAAAAAATCATTACCGGCGGGTTTGCCTTCCACAATATAAAACTGGCAATTGCTGCTGGCTTTTTCAGGGTTATCGGTTCTTGCCATTGCCAATGCACCTTTTTTGTGATATAAGCCTGTATTAAATTCAGCAGGTATCATTCCGCCAGGCGCATCGCCCATGCCCAATGCTACGCCGCTGTCAGCATTTTTACTTTGCGGGTCGCCGCCCTGTATCATAAAGCCTTGTATTACGCGGTGAAACAAAAGGCTGTCGTAAAAGCCTTCTTTCACAAGCTTTATAAAGTTGTCCCGGTGCAATGGCGCAGAATCGGAAAGCTTCACAACCATTGTTCCATAATCTGTTTTTATTTCCACGAGCTTTTCTTTTGAAACCGGGGCTGCTTTTGTTGCCGTTACCGGCTTTTTAACAACAGGCTTAGCAGCAGGTTTCACCTGGGCAAGCAAAGTGGTGATCAATCCAAAGCTTAAAGCAATTAATATTATTTTTCTCATACATAAAGTTTAAAAATCCTGTTGCTCAAAATAGAATAAAATATGATCTTTTAAAAAGTTTTCCTGTTCGTGCAAAAGCATGGCTTTATGCTCTTTTAATTGCTTAAAATGCGGCCAGCCATCTGCATCTTTTCCCTCAAATTCATAATAACCGCTCGGGCTTAAAACCGTGCAAATAGCTACATGCATTAGATCCTGCTTTTGCTCTTTGGTTATTTTTTGCCTTATGAAGCCGGTTTCCTGCATGCCTATTAAAAACAAAATTGCCTCCATATCGGGTTTCTTGCCAAAACGCTCCACCAGTTTGGCTTCAAGGTTCCACCAGCGTTGCTGCAAATCATCTCCTGCAATCATAGCGGGCAAAGGTAGCAGTGTTCATGCAAAGGTTATATTTGCGCGAAATTTTATATTTATGTTACAGGTGAATGTGCTGCGCCAGAAAACGGATTGGGTGAAAGAACGCCTTGCTGTAAAGAATTTTAAGCAGCCGCAACTGGTTGATGCCATTATTTCTTTGGATGATGAGCGAAAAAAATTACAGGCTGAATTTGACGCCATACAGGCTAAAATAAATGCATCAAGCAAGCATATTGGCAAATTGATGGCCGCCGGCAATAAAGAAGAAGCAGAACAACTGAAAGCCGATGTGGCAACCTGGAAAGCTTCGCTTGAGCCCATTAAAAAACGATCTGCTGAAACAGAAAAGAAGCTGGAAGACACCCTGGTATTATTGCCCAATCTTCCTTCAGAAAAGGTGCCTGCAGGTATTTCTGCCGAAGACAATGAAGTGGTGCGGGAAACGGAAAAACCAACGCCCGGCAGCAGTGCCCTGCCTCATTGGGAGCTCACAAAAAAATATAAGCTGATTGATTTTGATCTCGGCACAAAAATAACCGGCAGCGGGTTTCCTGTTTATACGGGCAAGGGTGCAAAGCTGCAACGCTCACTCATTCAATATTTTTTAGACTACAATACAACAACTGGTTACCAGGAAATAATCCCGCCGTTTATGGTAAATGAAGACAGCGCTTTTGGTACTGGTCAACTGCCTGATAAAGAAGGCCAGATGTATTTTGTGAATGAAGATAATTTCTATCTTATCCCAACGTCTGAAGTGCCGCTGACAAACATTTATCGTGATACCATCGTAAAGCTGGAAGACCTGCCTGTAAAAATGACGGCATACTCTCCCTGTTTCAGGCGCGAAGCCGGCAGTTACGGCAAAGATGTGCGCGGGCTGAACAGACTGCACCAGTTTGAAAAAGTAGAAATTGTGCAGGTGGTTGAGGCTGATAAAAGTTATGCCGCACTGGAAGAAATGCTGAACCATGTTGAGCGTTTGCTTCAGTCTTTACAACTGCCTTACCGCATATTGCGGTTATGCGGAGGCGATATAAGCTTTACCAGTGCGCTTACCTACGATTTTGAAGTGTATAGCGCCGCACAGCAGCGCTGGCTGGAAGTAAGCAGCGTGAGTAATTTTGAAAGCTATCAGTCAAACCGGCTGAAATGCAGGTATAAAGATGAGAGCGGCAAAAACCAGCTGGTGCATACACTGAACGGAAGCGCTTTGGCCCTTCCAAGAATTATGGCTGCCCTGTTGGAGAATAGCCAAACGGAAAACGGCATTCAGTTACCGGAAGTTTTATGGAAATATTTTGGGGCTGAGGTGATTGATTGACGTGAATCGTCAATCGTGAAACGTGAATGCAGGAACGCGAAAATATATAAATTCTATAACCAGTTATAAGCGGTTAACTATACTCCTCTCTGGATAAAAATGTGCAATTATTGATCAGTCAAAGTACAAATCCATTCTTATTGCTGGCCTTACATTAAGCAAGACAAACATAAAACATGTACGCCTGAATTGTAAGTGTGCTGATAATATTATTAGTTGCTTTAAATAATAAGAGCAGATTCCCGCCTTCGCGGGAATGACGTGCAAAAGCGTGAACTAATCTTACAAGCCGATAAAGCAGGCACAAATTTATCCGGTGTTTACTATAATAATAATCAAATTTTGAAACTTTCACGTTTTACGTTCCTAATTAAGCCGGATAAACACTTTTGTGCCCACAGGCACCATATTGTATAATTCTTCAACATCCCTGTTGCGCATGCTTATGCAGCCATCAGTCCAGTTTTTATAGCGGTCTATCTGGAAATCTTCGTGCGGCCAGGTTCCATGAATGCCAATGCCGCCGCCAATTTTTGCATTTGCCGGTACTATGCCCCGGCTTCTGCGCTCATTGAATTTTTCATAACTCTCGGGTGTTGGATAGTTAAGCAGCAGCATCCTGTCCCATTTGGAATGCATCCTTTTCGATACAATTGTAAAACTCCCTTCCGGCGTTTTACGGTCGCCTTCATACAGCTTATCCCGCAGGTCATTGCTGCCAAAAACAACCGGGTAAGTCACCAGCCAGCCTCTCTGGTCAAAAACACTTAACTCGTACCTGGCTTTGCTGATCACAATGTAGTAAGGGGAATTGTTCACCTGCACAGGATAAAAAGAAGCGGAAAGCAGGCAAACTACAACTACAACAGGGAAAAATATCAGTTTCTTCATTTTCTCAATCATACAATGCAATAAGGGAAAAAGAACATATTGCAACGAGCTTTCATCTGTAATACGCACCAGGAGAATACAGTCTAATTAACGCCGGGGAATTTATTTTATTATGCATATAAACGGCCAAACACGGCTTAATGCTGAAGTTGTTTACACTTTTTAAAAATTATTGATTGAAGCCTGATAATATAATTAAAACACCTGCAATTATTTTTCTTAAAGTTTGCTGCAGGTACCAGGCTAAAATTCGCACAGAGAGCCCGGAGTTAACAGAGAGATATGTTTCTCTGTGCGCTCCTTTGCTCTGTGCGACAATCATAGAAGCTTAATTTCATTCGTGCATATTTGTTTTTTCAGTTGTCTCATGGAACCTCGCTATGCACATTCCCCTGTGTGAGAAAAAATTATCATGCTCGGTTTCATTCGTACAAGTTTGTTTTTTTAATGGTCTCATGGAACCTCGCTAAGCACTTTCCCCTCCCG
>NZ_JASGEX010000204.1:0-91291 GCF_047606085.1 Parafilimonas sp. | reverse complement strand
TCGGCCGCAAACCGGGCAGGTTCGCTTCGTTCGGCTCCGCTACGCCTCACTTCACTTCACCTGCCCGCGGGTTAACTCTCTATACAGCTACTAATAAGCTATTTACACAAAGAAATAAACACTACCTTTTATTTCAAATCCATTGTATATTTCAAACAGGCTTATTAAATCTAATGAAGTTGGTCTGCATATTCAACAAAGTAAAATTGTAAGTGTTTTTTACTTAATAAGCAATCTTTATAAACAATTTCAATTAAGTATTGGAAGCAGTTATTCAGCCAACAAAGGAAATTATTTTTCAGACTTGTCAGTATTACAAAATAGCACTAAGTCTATGTATTTTTTTCTTCCCGAGTATTCTAAACTCATGTCAGTAAACTTTATGGTTGAAAAATATGTATCCTTTTTACAAGGAACTGTAAGATTGAAAAACGACTATTCCTTACAACAATATAAAAACATAGTCAATAACTCATCTTTAAGAAGCAACACTGCACAGAGCTTTGCAAATGAATTGTTTTTTAAAACTGCATTTGATTGGAAAATAAATTTTGAAAATACTTTTAAGCATAGGTTGTTAGCAGCTGAACAGGACGGTGGTGCATTATTTGACAACAATTCATTAAACAATAATTTCAAAATTATTTTCAAACCTGCAAAAAGAGTATTTGCAATATTTTCTTCGGATTATTTTTTACCCAACACGTCAAAAAAACAAAACTATCTTTTTCTTGACATAGACTTAACCTATCAGACAAAAAACAAAGTGTATGACTTTCGGTTAAAAGCAAGAAATATCACTAACAACAAATACCTAAACCAATTTGACACAAATGACTATTCAACAACAAACTTTCAATCTAATCTACTGCCCCGACATTTGATATTAAGTGTATCACGAAATTTTTAGTCTATCAAATGTCACAACGAATTACTTCTGCCAACATTGGGTGAAATGCAGCGAAGTTTGCCGGAGTGAGTGGATTGTGTGTTGGCATTCTTGGCCCTTTGCAATGTTTGCTTTTATGTGCCTTGTAATGTGCTAAAAATAGCATCATTTTCATCTCCTAAAAAATTACAATTATTTTTTTTGAACTACAAATATAGTTCTATATTTGAACTATAAATATAGTTTAATGAAATCTCTTACAAAAGCTGAAGAACAAATAATGAAAGCTTTATGGAAGATAGAAAGCGGCCTGCTAATGGAAGTGGTGGAAAGTATGCCCAAACCGCAACCGCACAAAAATACTGTGGCAACAATACTGAAAACCCTCATAGATAAAGGTTTTGTAAAAACAGAAAATGTAGGCAGGTTCTTCAGGTACATGCCTGTTATTACAAGAGAACAATATTCCAAATCAACTTTGGTTAATGTGGCAAAAGGATATTTTGAAGGGTCCTTTACCAATATTATTTCATTCCTGGTTGATGAAAATAAATTGTCGGTTAAACAACTGGAGCTTTTGCTGAAACAAATAAAGAAAACGAAAAAATAAATATATGATTGTATTAATTTCTTATCTCTTTAAATCGTCTGTTGCAAGCGGTATTTTCTATCTGTATTACTGCGTTGCGCTGAGAAATAAAAGCTTTCATTCGTATAACAGGTTTTATCTATTGTCGGCAATAATTATCAGTCTTATAACACCCTTTATACATTGCGCATGGTTTTATACGGAAGCAGTTCAAAACATCCCTTTGGCTAATCTTGCAAACAAGATTAGTTCTATTACAGAAAGCCATTCTGACAACTTTTTTGATACTGTTTTTTTTATATGCTGCATCTACATACTTATCAACATTGCGCTTTTTGTTCTTTTAGCAGCCAGGATAACATGGATTTATAGTATTAAGAAAAAGAATAAAAATATAAAGATGCAGGGGTTCACTTTAATTGAAACAGCAGTTAAACAGGCGCCCTTTTCTTTTCTCAGCAATTTGTTTTGGAAGCAGGGGCTTTCTGCAGCTGATACTAACGGCGAAAAAATTTTTAAACATGAACTTACTCATATCAGGCAAAAACATACTTATGATAAGTTGTTTACGCAGCTTGTGTGTTGCATTTTTTGGATAAACCCCTTTTACTGGCTGATACAAAAAGAGTTGAATACCATACATGAATTTATAGCAGATGAAAGTTGTATCAAACATGGTGATACAGCATCTTTGAGCATCATGCTTCTATATTCTTATAGTGAAGGCAGCTATCTTTCGCCATCGCATTCATTTTTTAATTCATCGTTAAACCGCCGCCTGCTTATGGTGGGTTCTCCAAATAAAATCAGATATGCTTATTTAAGAAAAATACTGGCTCTTCCTGTTCTTTTATTTGTGCTGGCAGTTTTATCTGTTAGTGCTATAACAAAAAAACATTCAGGTATAAATATTCAAACAGTAAACGAAGCGCAAAAACCTGCTGAAAATATTATTCCAAAACCTGATACAACAAGAAAAGAAAACCTCGAACCGATAACCGTAACCGGATATAAGCTGAAAAAAATACCACCACAGAAAACAAATATTATTCCTGCAAAACAGCGTATGAAACCAATAACAGTAACCGGACATAATTAAAAAAGCAGCCATTGTAAAACAAATCAGGGCAGGAAATACATCAATTCAACTAAAATAAATTCTTGTTATATGAAAAGAATTAAAACCTTATTCAGTGCAGCGTTTCTTCTTATTTGCAATTTTTCTTTTGCCCAGGAAACCATATCGGTAAATGTGGTTTATGAATTTAAATATGTTCGTGATTTAGACAATAAAGATAATCCTTACACGGCCGATATGATATTGTCTCTGGGAAAGCACACCAGCCGGTTTTGCGCTCAAAGGCTGTATGATGAAAACAGCAAAGAAGCCCGCCTTGAAAAAGAAAAGCAAAATACGCAGCAAAATAAATCGCCTATGCCTATGGTGGTGGTGAGCGGTTCACCGCTGTTGATTGTAAATAAATACGGCGCCCTTATTAACGAAGAAATTTTAAAAGACAGGGCCAAACAGAACCTGTCTTTATTCTCGCATTTTGGTTTTAAAACTTACCGGATAGAATCAGCATTGCCTGAGATAAACTGGGTGGTGAAGGACGAAAAGAAAACAATAGGCGGCTACGCTTGTCAGAAAGCAATTGGAGATTACGGCGGCAGAACTTATGAAGCATGGTTTACGCCTGACCTGCCTTGCCAGGATGGGCCATGGAAACTATCAGGGCTGCCCGGCCTTATACTGGAAGCAAGCGACAGCCTGCATGAAGTGATTTTTACTTTTAAAGAAATAACCAAAAACACAGACGCAGAAGAAACTACCCAATCCTTTTTAAAAGATGACCGGTGCATTAAAACAAATCTCAAGGCGTATAACCGCACCAAAGCAGCTTTTGAAGAAGACCCGGAAAGTTTTTCAACTGCTATGTTCCCTAATGCAAAACTGAGCATTAAGAATATTGACGATCCCAATGCCACTCATACAATAAAAATAAAAAAATACAACCCGATGGAACTTGATTGATTCATGGTGTTTTTCCGGAGAAAGCGCATGCAAAACATCACATCTAAAATTTTTTGTTACGGCCTTTCATTTTACATCATTGCCTTTGTAATACCAGCAGGAACTTTATTAGCCCAGCAAAGAACTATAACCGGCAATGTAAAAAGCAATACAAATGAACCTCTGCCTTCTGCCAGCGTTAAATTACTGGATGAAAAATCAACCATCATCAGTTATGCTATCTCTAATCAGAAAGGCGATTTTATTCTTTACATTCCTGCAGGCAAATCTTCATCTCCGCTTTGGCTGGAAGTTTCTTATATAGGATATAGGAAACAACAAAAACCTATCAACACAAATAATCCGGCATATCAATTTATACTTATACCTGATCCCAATACGCTTGAGGAAGTTAAAATAAAAAACAGGCCATACGCCAAACATGCAGGTGATACTTTGAGCTATACTGTAACACGTTTTGCTCAAAAGGAAGACCGTAGCATTGGAGATGTATTAAGACGGATACCAGGAATTGATATTGCCGGAGATGGCACTATTTATTATAACGGAAAGGAGATTGAGAATTTATATATTCAGGGAGACGACCTGATGAATGGCAGGTATGGCTTGGCATCTAAAGTAATACGAAAGGAAATGATAGCAAGTGTTGATGTAATAAGAAACCATCAGCCCATAAAAGTGCTGAAGGATAAAATGCTATCGGATAAAACAGCTATTAACCTTGTGCTAAAGGATGAAAACAGTTTAAAAGCATCTATGCAGGCAACTGTTGCCGCAGGGTTGCCCGAACAGTATGACGTTTCTTTTACACCTGTTTTATTAAATAAACGTATTAAAATGATTAACACCGTTGCTTCGAATAATATTGGTACGGATTATAGAAATGATTTTAAGCAACCGGGTGCCTCTAACATGATTTCAAATATTGCCAATGACCTGCCTGAAATTAATTTATCGCTTGCAACCACAGGCCCGCCCGATTTACCGCTTTCAAGCTACTATTTTAATAAATCTGCCATTGTTAATCTTAACAATCTTTATAATACAAAAAACGAGGTGCAGTTTAAAGTGAATATTCAGGGCTTTTACGATAAAAGCAGTATGAACTATTCCGGCTATTCAGCTTATTATTCAGCAAATGATACTGTAAACTATACAGAGCGGCAAAAAAATTATAGCGAGCCACTGGAACTGAATACATCCTTTAATGTGATGGTGAATAAAGAGCGGTATTTCTTCAATAATAATTTAAAAATAAATGTAAGTAAAGAAACAGATAACAGTTTTATGAATTTCAATGATTCTTCGTTTAAAGAATCATTGAATAAAACCTTAAATGAAATTTCAAATGACCTCAATTGGATTCCCGCATTCAAAGGCAAAAATATAGGAGAGTTCAGGTGGCTGGTGAGATATACGCACAACAGAGACATACTAAATATCGGCAAAGGATATTATGCTGATGTAATCAGCCAGCAAGGCAATTATGATAGTGTAATACAACAAGCCGGCATGCCCTCTTTGTTTTCCAATGCCTGGTTTTCTTACAAGATTCCGGGAAATATAATCAAGCAGGAGTATAAATTTGGCATTATTACTGAATCGCAACAGCTACATACTGATTTAGGCTTTATTAAAAATGGCTTATCGCAGCCATACATGGGTGATAGCGGTAATGATTTGAAGTGGAAAAGAAGCGATGTTTATATTTCACCCGAATACCAGTTTGAACGCCGGAAACTGAAATCAACCCTTCAGTTACCTGTTTCTTACCAGTACGTACACTATTGGCAACAGGAGTATCAATTGAATGAAAAAAACAAGCAAATTGTTTTTAATCCGCTCTTAAAAATATATTACGATATTGGCCCTGAACAATATCTTTCCTTTAGTTATGCATTCAAGAATACTTTCGGAAACATAATGAACATCTACAGGGGTGCTATTTTAGAAAATTACAGAACACTACAGGCAAATGATGCTGACCTGCAGGAAAAAAAAATCCATTCATTAAGCCTGTATTATGATTTCAGAAAATCTGTCATCCTGCTTTTTATGAATGCGGGTATCACATTTGATAAAATAACTGCAAACACCATTGTGTCAACATCTATAACTGATAGTATTCAGGAAGTTATTGCACTTCCCTATAAAAACAGTCAAACCAATACGGCGTTGAATGCAGGCATCAGTAAATATTTTTTTGATTTAAAAACTACGGTTTCATTAAAAGCCCGGTTGAATAAACACTGCTATGAACAGTTTGTAAACAATGAACTGCTTCCGTTTTACAGCACCGGCTTATTGCTTAATGCCCGGATAAATAAAAAAATGTTTCAGGCAGTGAGCTTTACTTATCAGCCAACTCTTTTTTGGAATAATGCTACATTGAAGGAAAATAAAACATCCGGAGGCATGTTAATATACAAGGCATTTCGTTCTGAGCAAAACCTCTCAATTGGTTCAGGCATTTTAAAGCGATTATATCTGGAACTAAATGCAAGGCATACTTACAGCAGCTTATCCAATAGCAATAATGTTCAGTATTTTTTTATGGACAGTAAAATACAATATACTACTAAAAAGAAAAATACAGATATCGCTCTTAATGTTACAAACCTGCTTAATGTTAAACATTATACATTATACTCCGATTTTTATAACCAGTTATCCATAAACCAATACAATATAAGGGGCAGGATGATCATTATAAAGTTTGCATATTATCTTTAAGCTTTATGTAAAGAATGCCCAAAATCTGGACTTTTTATCAGAAGCGCCAAATGTATTATCTATCCTTACCCATCGAAAATTAAAGATCAAATGCGAAACAAGCACTTATTCTAAAAACTATATCACGAACCCATCCGGTAATACAGCATTTTTCTTTACCACCACAATACCATCTTTTACGGTGTATAAAGTATGGTCAACATTTTCGAGGTGGCCACCGCCGTTAATGCGTACATCGTTTCCAATCCTTACATTCTTATCAATAATAGCATTCTTTATATAACACCTGTCGCCAATGCCAATACGCGGAACGCCTTCATTCCTGTTGTCTTCCATTTGTTCAAGCGTTTCATAAAAATCGTTGCCCATTATGTAAGAGTTTACAATGGTGCTTCCTATGCCCACCCGTGAGCGTATGCCCATTAATGTATTTTCAATGCGGCTGGCCAGCACAATGCAACCTTCCGCAATCACTGTTTTTTCAAGTGTGGTACCGCTTATTTTGGCAGGCGGCAGCATGCGCGGCCTTGTATAAATGGGGTGCGAGCTGTCAAACAAATTGAATACCGGCACATCGGATGTTAATTCTATATTGGCTTCAAAGAAAGAATAGATGTTCCCTATATCTGTCCAATATCCATTGTATTGGTAGCTTACCACTTTATGGCTGGAGATAGAAGAAGGTATGATCTCTTTGCCAAAGTCTGTGGCATCGGGAAATTTATTCAGCAACAATTCATTCATCAGTTTCCTGGTAAAAATATAAATGCCCATTGAAGCAAGATACACTCTTCCTTTCTGCTGCATTTCGCCGCCTGTATCGCTTACCCAGTCGCCCAAAACATCAGGCTTTGGCTTTTCTATGAAAGAGGTGATATTATGTTCCACATCTGTTTTCATAATACCAAATTCAGTGGCTTCGCGTGCTGCAACCGGGATGGTAGCAATAGAAAGATCGGCCCCTGAAGCAATATGATTATCGAGCATTTCGGCAAAATCCATTTGATATAACTGGTCGCCGCTAAGCACCAGCACGTATTCAAAATCGTTATTGCGTATATGCCTTAACGACTGGCGCACTGCATCTGCTGTGCCCTGGTACCACCCTGCATTATCGGGCGTTTGCTCGGCAGCCAGTATATCCACAAAGCCTGAACTGAAGTGGCTGAACAGGTAAGTGTTTTTAATGTGCTTGTTTAATGATGCCGAGTTGAACTGGGTTAAAACAAATATCCGGTTGATATTAGAGTTGATGCAGTTGCTGATGGGAATATCAACAAGGCGGTATTTACCGGCAATTGGAACGGCGGGTTTTGAACGGGCTGCTGTTAAAGGATATAATCTTGTACCGGCCCCTCCTCCAAGGATTACTGCTATAACTGACTGTGCATAAGATACCATATCTGGGTAGTTTTATATAAATGTATAAAAGTATTTGTAAGTATATTCAGTTCAATTAAAACTTAAGGCTTTGATAAATATTAAGATATTGCTGCACCGATTTTTCCCAACTGTTATCAATCTTCATCATGTGGCGGCGCATGCGGGCAAGATTTTTTTTATCATCATAATATAAACCCACGGCACGGCTTACAGCATGCACAATATCGCCCACCGACGCCTGGCTGAAACGGATGCCCCATCCCTGCCAGTCGCCCATATCGGTTACCGTATCAATCAGGCCGCCGGTGCTTCTTACCATGGGCACGGTGCCGTATTGCATGGAGTACATCTGGTTAAGGCCGCAGGGCTCTACGCGGCTGGGCATCAGTAAAAAATCCGCCCCGGCATACATGCGATGGCTTAATGCTTCGTTATAGCCTATTACCACAGCATAACTGCCGGGAAAGGTTTCTGTTAATTGTTTCAATTGCCATTCTACCTGAGGCTCCCCGCTGCCTAATACCAAAAAGTTTACGTATCCCTGCATGCCATATAATGATGATGCAAAGGCATCGGGCAAAAGGTCTGCCGCTTTCTCACCCACCAGCCTTCCTATAAAAATAATCAATGGCTTTTGCGGGTTAAGATTAAATTCCCTGCACAGCGCTTCTTTATTTTTCTGCTTGATCTTATCAACCGTGCCGGCGTTATAATTGTATTCAATCAGCTTATCCGTGTCAGGGTTCCAAACATCTGCATCAATGCCGTTTAAAACACCGGAGCATTTGCCGCGCTCATATTCAAACAAGGCTTCCAGCCCGTTGGAATTCCAGCGCAGTTCTTCCATGTAGCTCCAGCTTACCGTATTTACCCGCCAGGCATTTTTTACGGCGGAAGCAAGCGGATTGATTACTCCGCCCCATTCAAGAAGGCCGCCTTTCCAGGTATCCCAGGCAGGAATAAAACGGCCCTGGTCCCATCCCATCCAGCCCTGGTATTGGGCATTGTGAATGGTAAACACGGTTGGTATGGAGGCAAGCCTGTTATATTGATAACAGTATTTTATCATGAAAGGCACAAGCCCTGTATGGTAATCGTGGCAGTGAATGATATCGGGTTTATGCTGCCATTGATCAAGCCAGTTTATAACAGCTATCTGGAAAGCAACGTAGCGTTGCGTATCATCATCATACCCGTAAATATTGTCGCGGTCCAGCAGGCCGCTTATCTCCACAAGATACAGGTCAAAGCCAAGCTTGTTATGCCGTTCTTTTATAATGGTGTAATCAAACCACCAGTTATCAAGATTGGCCCTTCCTTTAAAATCAACATCCCAGTCATTGGCATATAAAAATTTTGTGCGGTGCATGGGCATTATAACTTTTGCATAATGCCCGGCTTTTACCTGGTACTTGGGTAAAGCGCCAACTACATCCCCTAAACCACCGGCTTTGGCAACCGGGTAACATTCAAAACTCAGGTGAACTATTTCCATGCAGCAATATTTCTACGTTAGTTTTTTTTCTTCGCTACCAAATTAACAACAATATTGAAAGGACAAAATAATTTTTATGAAAAACATAAGCAGAACAAAATAATTTTAATCATACTGCATAATTTAAAATGTACTTAACTTACGCCACTTTTATAACCCAATCAATGATTGTTCCATGAGCCAGCAAACCAAATGGTCGCAGTTCGGAGTTTTAATTACGGTGTTTTTTTTCTGGGGTTTTGTAGCCGCATCCAATGATATCCTTATTCCTGTTTTTAAAGATAAACTGCATCTTTCACAACTGCAATCACAAATGGTTTCATTTGCATTTTATGTGGCTTATACCGTTGGCTCGGTCATATATTTTCTTATATCAAAAGCAACGGGCGGAGATATTTTAAACCGCATTGGTTTTAGAAACGGCATTTCGCTGGGCCTTATAATTTCCGCATTAGGCACATTGCTGTTTTACCCCGCTGCGCAAAGCGCATCGTTCACCATCATGATAACCGGGCTGTTTATAGTAGGGCTTGGCTTTTCACTGCAGCAAACCGCAGCCAACCCGTTGGCAATCGTTATGGGCGACCCTAAAACCGGTGCACAGCGTTTAAGCCTGGCCGGCGGCATAAATAACTTCGGCACTACTATAGGCCCATTGCTTGTAAGCTTTGCCATATTTGGCAGTGCTACGGCAACCACCGAGGCGGTAGCAAGCATTGAAAGCTTGAAAACGCCTTATCTTATTTTAGGCGCCGTGTTTATATTGGTAGCCATCATCTTCAGGTTTTCATCAGTTCCCAATAAAATTGACCTTGATAAAGTTGCCGAGGAAGAAGCTGATAATAGCAATAAAGTAGAGCATAAAAGAAGTGTGCTCAGTTATCCGCAGCTTATCATGGGCATGATTGGAATTTTTGTATATGTGGGCGTTGAAGTGGCCACCGCATCTAACCTGCCGGCATTTTTACAGAAAGACCTTGCTATTTCAACCGATAAAATTGCACCGTTTATTTCATTGTACTGGGCAAGCTTAATGATTGGAAGATGGACGCAATCCATCGGCGCATTTAATTTAACCAAAGGCACGAAGCAGCTATTGCGTTTTCTTATGCCATACATAGCGTTTTGTGTGTTTATACTGGTAAACGTAATTGCCAGCCATGATGTAACGCCTTTCTATTATTATCCATTCGTTATAATTGCAATGATTGCCGGGGATATATTGAGTAAAGGCAACCCGGCAAGATTGCTTTTAATATATTCCGGCTTTGGAATAACCGCCTTACTGATAGGCATGCTTACAAAAGGCATGGTGAGCGCTTATGCTTTTATGAGCGTAGGCCTGTTCTGCTCTACTTTATGGCCCTGTATTTTTACACTGGCTATTGCAGGGCTTGGGCGGCATACCAACGAAGGCGCAAGCCTTCTTATTATGATGATAATGGGCGGGGGCATTGTAAGCCTGCTGCAGGGCTTCCTGGCAGACGATGTAGTAGGCATTCAATGGAGCTACATTGTGGGTGTATGCTGTTTCGCTTACCTGGCTTTTTATGCAATAAAGGTTAAGGCTGTTCTTAAAAGCCAGGGTATTGACTATGATCATCTCGAAAGTAGTGGCGGGCATTAACGAAGGTTACTATAATATTGCAGCAATAACTTAATAAAAGTGCTTACAGATTGAGTAAAAGATCAGAGATCGCTAATCATAAATCAGAATTCTAATTATGGCTTCTTCAAAGGCAGCAGTTGAACCCCTCGCCGTGGGAATTGATATAGGTGGCACAGGAACGAAATATGGCATTGTTGATCACTTCGGAAATGTTTTGTTTTCAGGTTCGATGTCAACGAAAAAACATGCGAAAGTTGAAACTTTTATTGATGAATTGCATAAAAAAGTAACAGAACTTATTGATAAAGCGGGCGGGGTTGGCAGGATGAAGGGTATTGGCGTGGGCGCCCCGAATGGCAATTTTTATACAGGCACGGTTGAATATGCGCCTAACCTGCCCTGGGAAGGCATTATACCGCTTGCCAAATTATTGAACGATAAATTCAGGCTGCCGGTTATTTTAACCAACGATGCCAATGCCGCCGCTGAAGGTGAAATGATATATGGCGCCGCAAAGGGCATGAAAGATTTTATAATGATAACGCTGGGCACAGGCGTAGGCAGCGGCATTGTTGCCAATGGCAAGCTTATTTACGGGCATGATGGCTTTGCAGGCGAGCTTGGCCATACCATCGTTATCCCCGACGGACGCATACACCCTGGCACCGGCAAAAAAGGATCACTGGAAAGTTATGCTTCTGCCACAGGTGTGCGTGCCACAACGCTTGAAATGCTTAAAAACACGAATACCCCAAGTTCTTTAAGAAACATACCGGCAGAAGAAATTGACTCTAAAAAAGTATATGAGGCCGCTATTGCCGGCGATGAACTGGCACAGAAAGTATATGAGTTTACCGGCAAAATACTTGGCCTTGCCCTTGCCAATGCCATCATGTTTTCCAGCCCCGAAGCCATTATTTTATTTGGCGGCTTAACCAAGGCTGGCGAGCTTATTTTAAAACCCACCCGGGAAAGCATGGAAGCCAACCTTATCAAGATATTTGAGAACAAGATTAAAATACTGGTAAGCCATCTTAAAGAGTCAGATGCGGCTATACTCGGCGCCAGTGCGCTTGCCTGGGAAGTTAGTTGATACCTGATTTTACAGGAATTTAGTTCACGCTGTCACGCCTCTGCCGCCACCCTGGCTTCAGGCATTTCAGGCGCATGCTCCATAGCAATCTTATCTTGCAGCTTCCGCTTTTCGGCCCTGGCCGTTTTATGGTCGCCGGTATGGCTCCAGCCCGGCGGCATGATGATGTACAGGCATTTATTCTTTATGCCCGGCGCATGCCACACATCTTTTGCCAGGTAATATATCTCTCCAAAATAAACATCCCAGAAATTGCGCGGGTTCATCGGTCTTGTTATGCCATATTCAATCGGCAGGCCTTTTTCTTCATATTGAAATGTGCCGAAAACCTTATCCCAGATATTAAGCAGGTTGCAAAAATTGGTATCCATATATTTTACATTGCGCGCATGGTGTACCCGGTGATGGGAAGGCGTAAGAATAATCCTGTTCATAAACCCCATTCTTGCATCTTTTAAAACATTTTCCCCCACATGTATAAATGCGCCCCACGTGCCGTCAACAAACATGATAAAAAACAGCAGAGGCGCATTTACGCCCAGCAAAATGCAGATGGATGTTCTTATAAAATCGGCATACGGTGCTTCGAGGAAAAAATGGGCATACGTTACAGAAAGGTTCATATTTTCCGGTGCATGATGCGTGGAATGCAGGCACCATAACACCCTTACCTTATGCGCCAGGAAATGGTAAATAAAATGCGCAAATTCCCATATTATATAACCGTAAATAAGCCAGTACCAGGTAAAGGTTGTTTTGAAAATGGCATGTTTCTCCAACAAGCCAATACAAAGCGCCACCATGGCAATGGAAATAAACCTTGATATGAACCGGTTGATCACAAAAATGAAGAAAGGAATGCGGTAATCATCAATCTTAAACCTTTTGTAAACAAGCGCCCTTATAATTTCTATGATCAGCAAAAAAGGAATGAACGGCGATATAACCGATAATATGCCATTAAACGTAAGCAGGCTGCTGTAATCGCCGCTTTTTACCACTTCCACCACGTGGCCTATTCCCAAAAAAGAGATCACCTCATCATATAAAACCTGGAAAATATTCATGGCAGGCATATTTAGTGCAACAGCACAAATTTACGGCAAAAAAATATTGGAGGCACTGGCATTGCACCGGCATTTCATGTATTGCGCAATTAAAGCATACGCCTTGATACAGATTTTCCTATTTTGCGCAGCAACTATTGTATTAAATAAGCATTTGTCATTAAATATTAACCAATATGGCGCAGTTGATCCGCAAAGAAGATGCACTTGAATACCATGAGAAAGACAGGCCAGGTAAAATTGAGGTTATTCCCACCAAAGAAACCAAAACACAGCGCGACCTGGCTTTAGCTTATTCTCCGGGCGTGGCAGAACCTTGTCTGGAAATTCACGATAATACAGAGAAGGTTTACAGATACACGGCCAAAGGCAATCTCGTTGCCGTCATCAGCAATGGCACGGCTGTATTGGGTTTGGGGAATATTGGCCCGGAAGCATCCAAGCCGGTAATGGAAGGCAAGGGCGTGCTGTTTAAAATTTTTGCCGATATAGATGTGTTCGATATAGAACTGAACACTACTAATGCCGATGAATTTGTAAAAGTGGTAAAGGCATTGGAACCCACTTTTGGCGGTATTAATCTGGAAGACATAAAAGCGCCGGAGTGCTTTGAAATTGAAAGAAAACTGAAAGAAGAACTGAACATACCCGTCATGCACGATGACCAGCATGGCACCGCCATTATATCAGGCGCTGCCTTGCTGAATGCGCTGGAAATAGTGGGGAAAAATATTTCGAAGGTAAAATTTGTAATAAGCGGCGCAGGTGCATCGGCCATCTCCTGCTGTAAAATATATATTGCGCTTGGCGCCGATGTGCGCAACATGTATATGTTTGACAGCAAGGGGCTGATCGTTACATCCCGCACCGATCTTGATGAAAACAAATTGCCCTTTGCGCAGGACGCAGCACCGCAAAGCCTGGGAGAAGCTATGAGAGATGCTGATGTTTTTATTGGCTTATCCAAAGGGAATGTAGTAAGCAAAGACATGCTGAAATCAATGGCGGAGAAACCTATAGTTTTTGCATTAGCCAATCCTACGCCCGAAATTGCCTACGACGATGCGCTCGAAGCAAGGCCTGATGTGATTATGGCAACCGGCAGGAGCGATTATCCCAACCAGGTGAATAATGTGCTGGGGTTTCCTTACATCTTCCGCGGGGCGCTTGATGTACGGGCCACTGCCATCAACGAAACCATGAAGCTTGCTGCAGTAAAGGCACTGGCCGCACTGGCAAAGGAACCGGTGCCTGAAATAGTGAATGTGGCATATAACGAAAGCCACCTGTATTACGGGCCTTCCTATATCATTCCCAAGCCTGTGGACCCCCGGCTGCTGGTTACGGTTTCATCCGCTGTGGCCAGGGCTGCCATAGAAAGCGGCGTGGCAAAATACCCCATTACCGATTGGGAAGCGTATGAAGCACAGCTCTACAAACGCCTGGGCAGTGATGATAATATTCTCCGCTTCATTATCAATAAGGCAAAGCAAAACCCGCAACGCGTTGTATTTGCAGAAGCTGAAAACATTAAAATACTCAAGGCGGTACAGATTGTAAAAGATGAAGGCATTGCTATTCCTGTTTTACTGGGTAATGAAAAGCGCATAAGAAAGCTGATTGAAGACAATAACCTGCCATTAAAAGAGGTGCAGATCATTGATCCGATGAGCGAAGGCATGAATGAAAAATGTGTTGAATTTGGCGATGTATATTTTGAAAAAAGAAAACGCAGCGGCTTTAATTTATACGAAGCAAGGCAGGTAATGCGGAAGCGCACTTATTTTGGCTGCATGATGGTGGCGCAGGGCGAAGCAGATGCCATGATCTCCGGCCTTACCCGCCGCTACCCGGATACGGTGAAGCCTGCACTGGAAATTATAGGCATGGAAACCGGCGTTAAAAGAATGGCGGGCATGTATATCATGCTCACCAAAAAAGGCCCGTTGTTTTTTGCAGACACCACGCTCAATTTTAATCCGGATGCGGAACAGCTAAAAGACATTACTTTCCTTACGGCTGAAGCGGTGCAGAACTTCAATATCAAGCCCCGGGTGGCCATGCTCTCTTATTCCAACTTCGGCAGCAGCGCCTCACCTGAAGCCAGGCTGGTGCGCAGCGTGGTGGAGCAGATTAAAAACGAAAACCCGGGCTTTGTAATTGATGGTGAAATACAGGCCGCCGTTGCATTTGACAAGGATCTGCTGAAAGAAAATTATCCTTTCTCCGACTTTGTGAATGAATCACCCAACGTATTGATATTCCCCAATCTGGCGGCAGGCAACATTGCTTATCATTTAATGCAGGCTGTTGGCGGTGCAGAAGCGGTAGGCCCGGTATTGCTGGGCTTAAGAAAACCGGTGCATGTATTGCAATTGGGAAGTTCGGTAAGGCAGATCGTGAACATGGTAGCCATAGCCGTTTGGGATGCCCAGATAAAATGCGCCCGCGAAAAATAAGGTTCAAAAGTTCACGGGTTGTTTAGCAGTCGTTTCTTCTTTATTTAACGTTCAACAAGTTTAAGATTGTGCCCTTATCCTGACTAAACAACATTGATATATGAATATAGATTTTGGTTGCTGTATGTTAGCAGGTCATAGAAAATATAGTTATTGAAGCATAGCTTCAATTTATGCGTTTCAATGTTTTGCAAACAAACTAATCTTTTTTGCCTGAGAACATAACCCGGAGCCTTATTGATCGTTTGCCGAAGCAATAAATTCAATTGTGCAGCATGATGCTGCACATGCCGCATATTATAGAACAATATTTCAAGCACAGAATAATTGCGTGCAGCTCCGCTGCAAAGCTCGTTATACATGTATTGTGAAGCATCTGTCCATTGCGCATTTAAGTTTTCATCTGCCAGGCTTTCAATAACCCGCCTACATTTATTTCGGCATAGCATAGTCTTTCAATTCTTTCCTGGAATACATTTTACCGGGAACTACATCATCAATGCCATCTTCAGGAACATCGCCTAATGCAAAAGGCAGGTTGTTGGTAAAATATTCAGGCGGCACAGACAGATAGTAGTCAAGGAAAACCAATGTATGGTAAGCATTGTAAAAAAATTTATGGCGGAGGCAGGGATTTCCTTCCGGCTACATATCAATAGCATTCATCAGCATGTCAATAGATGCTGCAAAATTTTTCCACAAACAATCTTTAAAAACAGCGGTCATGCCATAATTGTTTTAATGAAGGTACTGACCCATCACTCGTACCGCAACGCTTCAATAGGATCGAGCCGCGATGCTTTTTGTGCGGGATAATATCCAAAGAAGATACCCGTAATGCCGCACACCAAAAACGACAGCACAATAGAGCTTTCAGATATAAGTATGGGCCAGCGGGCCAGGTTTTGTATTAGTTCCGACGCCAGTATGCCCAAACCCACGCCAATGAGGCCGCCGGTGATGCTTATCATAACCGCTTCAATTAAGAACTGCATCAGTATATCAACGCCCCGTGCGCCGATTGACATGCGCAAACCAATTTCCCTGGTGCGTTCTGTAACCGAAACATACATGATGTTCATAATGCCTATGCCGCCAATTAATAATGATATGCCTGCAATGGATGTAAGCAAAACCGTAAGCATGCTGCTGGTGCTGCTTAAGGTGCTCATCAGTTCCTGCTGTGTGCGTATTTCAAAATCATCCTCTTCATCTTCGCGCAGGCGGTGTGTTTGCCTTAATATTGTTGTAATCTCGTCTGTTGCCGCTTCGCTCCTGTCTTCAGATAAGGCTGATGCATACAATTGCTGCACATAAATGCTTGCCGTAATACGCTTCATTACGGTGGTGTACGGGGCAAGTATAATATCATCCTGGTCCTGCCCGAAACTGCTCGTGCCTTTTGATACAAGCGTGCCTATCACCTGCATGGGAATTTTGCCAAAACGTATAATCTGGCCTATCGGGTTTTCGCCATTCGGGAATAAATTATCCACTACGGTTTGCCCGAGTATGCACACCTTGGCCGATGTGGCCACATCGGTTGCTGAAAACATAATGCCATCTTTAATTTTAAGCTGCCGTATTTCAAGGTAGCCGGTATCCACGCCGTATATTGATGTGGGCCAGTTATTGGCGCCTTTAATAGACTGCCCGCTCGATGACGCCACGGGTGAGGTGTTTCTTACATCGGCGGCATTCTTTTTAATGGTATTAATATCGGAAACGGTTAATGTTTGAAAACTGCTGCCACCCATTCTTGCGCCGCCGCCCATGGGTGAATTACTCTTTGGAAAAATAGTAATCATGTTGCTGCCCATGCTGGAGAGCGACGATTGAATGCTTTGCTTGCTTCCCTCGCCAATTGCCATCATGGCAATTACTGCCGCCACGCCTATTATAATACCAAGCATGGTAAGAAATGCACGCAGCTTATTGCGCTGTAAGGCTCTAAGCGCCAGTCGTAATAAATTAAACAGGCTCATTACAAAAATGTTTTTTTAAGTTGGTTACAATTATTTGGTTACCGGCAGCAGAAACGCAACGCATCTTCGTTGTGTCATCTATCCCGATTTTAATCGTGGACTCCCTTCTACTGCATATCATTGGGCAGCTATGGGTTCAAATTCAAAGTGCCTTCCATCATTCCGGCAACCAAATATTTCAAACAACTTATATTTCTTTAAAGCTTATAATCACAATTCAAATTGATTAAAAACAAATAATCAATATTCAATACCCAGCAATCAATTATCAATTAAAACGCTTTGCATTGAACATTGATCATTGAATATTGTTTGCTGAATATTTATTTTCATTTTTTATCACGTTCACGCATTCACGGTTCACGAACCCGCTCACCCTTCACCACATCAATAGTCCTCATTCACCGGCAATGCATCCAGCACTGCCCTGGCCGACCGCGCATTTTCATTCTTTGTATCCTTTAAAACCTTGCCATCTTTTAGTGTTACCGTGCGGCGGCTGAACGCTGCAATGTCTGGTTCATGCGTTACAAATACAATGGTTTTGCCCTGTGCATTCAGTTCCTGCATCAGCGCCATTATTTCATAAGAAGTTCGCGAATCAAGGTTGCCCGTAGCTTCATCGGCCAGTATCATTACCGGGTTATTCACCAGCGCCCTTGCTATGGCCACACGCTGCTGCTGGCCGCCGCTCATTTGGTTGGGCGTATGCCCTGCCCTGTCGGCCAGCTTTACATCGGCCAATGCCCGCAATGCCCTTTCCCTGCGCTCTTCCGCACTTACTTTTTTATTGTAAAACAGCGGAAGCTCCACATTCTCCAATGCCGTTGTGCGGGGCAATAAATTATAGGCCTGGAACACAAAGCCAATTTTAGTATTGCGTATGCGGGCAAGCGCATCGCGGTCGAGGCCCATAATGTCAACGCCATCCAAAAGATACTTGCCCGAAGTGGGCTTATCCAGGCAGCCCAGCGTGTTAAGCAGGGTGGTTTTACCGCTGCCGCTGCTGCCCATAATGGTTACAAACTCACCTTCGTCCACATTAAATGTTACGCCTTTAAGCGCCCGCACTATTTCGTCGCCCATTACAAATTCGCGCTTGATGTCTTCGATATGTAATATCCTTTTGCTCATTGGCCGGGTATTGTAAGTGGTGAATGGTTAGTAGTGAGTGTCTTCAACTTACTATTCACCATTCAATCTCGTTGATTTAAGAAAAATACTCAATATTCCCCGCCTGCCCGAATCAGTCGGTCAGGAACAATATAATATCCAATGTTCAATTGTAAACGTTGGTAAAATGAATATTGATTATTGAGCATTGATCATTGAATGTTTTAGAAATTAAGTCTTAAGTAAACGACTGTATGATTCACCATTCACTATGATTTCTTTTTACTGCTACTGCTGCTTCTGCCCGGCCGCTTTGGCATGAAGGGGCTTGACGCCTCGCCCTGCTGCGCTGCTGTTTTTGCTGAAACAACTTCGCTTTCTGTAACTACTTCATCATTGCCGGACAGGCCGCTTAATATTTCCACATGCGTGTTATCGTTCAGGCCTGTTACCACTTTTTTCTGTATGAGCTCATTGCCCTGTTTCACCCATACATAAGCCGTAATACTTGACGAGTCAACAATTGCTTTATTTGAACGGGCGGTATCCTGCCGGGACTTTTCTTCGCCAATGCCTTTTAGCGGCACTATTTTATACAGCGATGATAATGATGAATCCGGCTTATACTTAATGGCTTTTACAGGTACCAGCAGCGCTGTATCGGCTTCTTTTGTAAAAATGGTGATATTAGCCGTCATACCGGGCTTTAATTTCTGATCTTCATTTGAGGCGTTGATAATGGTTGTATAGGTTACCACGTTTGATGATGAGGTTGGGTTCAATCTCACTTCCTGCACCGTGCCATTGAATACATCATTAATAAAAGCGTCAACGGTAAAGGTTGCGCGCAGCCCGTCGGTAATGTTGCCAATATCCGCTTCATCCACATTTGCTTTTACCTGCATCCTGTTAATGTCTTTTGCAATCACAAATAAGGTAGGCGTATTATAGCTTGCCGCAACGGTTTGCCCTTCACTTACATCTCTTGATAAAACAATGCCATCGTTGGGCGCATAAATTTTAGATAAGGAGAGGTTTTTTTGTGCGGTGTGCAGCTGGGCCTGCAGGCTTGCCACCGATGCCTTTGCTGCATTTAACGTGTATAAAGCATTATCATAATCCTGACGGCTTATAGCGCCTACTTCAAACAATTGCTTTTGCCGGTTAAAGTTTGCCTGCTGATATACCAATGCACTTTGCTGCTCGGCTACATTGGCGGCAGCCTGGTCAACAGAGGCCTGGAACAAGGTGGCGTCAAGCTCTAACAGCAACTGCCCTTTTTTAACAGTTGAATTAAAGTCAACATAAATCTTATTAACTGTGCCTGAAACCTGCGTGCCTACGGCAACCGTATCAACAGGCTCAACGGTGCCGGTTGCCGTTACGCTTTCTGAGATATTGCCGATAGTTGGTTTTTCTGCTTTTACCACTACCACCTGTTCTTCTTTTTTAAAGAATAAGAACCATGCTGCAACAGCAACTGCAATTAATACAAGGACTATAATAATTAATTTCTTCTTTTTCATTCTTACAAGTTTGATTTTTGCCGGATGTTTTTATTGAGTTACCGGAACACCCGTATAAAAATTATAAATTTTGGTGTAAAGCGCTGATGAATATTTAGCCTGTATATAAGCCTGCATGGCCTGCACATATAAATTCTTTTGCTGCAGGTAATCTACCAGGCTGTAAGAGCCTATCCTTAACTGTTCATTGGCTATGCGAAAGCTTTCCTGCGTATAGGCCAGTTGTTCATTGGCAGCTATATATTGCTGCTGGGCATTCTCTACATTAATATAGGCCTGCTCCACCGCCTGTGTAAGCGTTGTTTTTGTATTCTGCAGGTCAAGCTTTGCTATGTCCACATTAATCTTTGCTTTTTCTACATTGGTTTTTGTAACCTTCCTGTCAAATATGGGAACGGATAAGGTAAGCCCGAGGCCTTGATAAAAATTATTATTGATCTGGGTAAAGTATTTGCCGCTGCTTGCATACGAGGTGCCAATGCCGCCGTCTAACGAAAGGGATGGCCTTAAACTGTATTTCGCTTTCTCCACTTCTGTTTGCTGAACGGCTACGCCCAACTGGGAACTTTTTACTTCAGGCATTGTGCTTAATGCAAGCTGCTGCGCTTCGTTTAAACCTGTAACAAGCGAAACAGCCGTAACAGAATCTTTTGATGATACATTAAACAGCATGGCTGTTGGCAATTGCAATATTTGTTTTAATGTGAGTATATTCTGGCGAACCGTGTTTTGCGCTGCCACTAAAGAATACTTGTCGCTGGCCAGTGTTGCCTGCGCTTCCAGCAGGTCTTTTTTAGCAACCATGCCGGTGTCAAAACGCTGCTGCGCCTGGGTTACAATGGCTGCCGTTGTATTAATGAGGTCCTGGTAGTAAACCACATTTTCCTTTGCCAGCAAAATATTAAGATAGGCTTCTGTTATGCTTAATGTAATATCGTTCTTTGCGGCTTCAATATCGAGGTTGGAAGCTTCCAGGGAAAGCTGGGCGGATTTTATACTGTTATTGATGTAACCGCCATTATACAATGTAACAGAAGAGCTGGCGCCATAAGCGCTTGAAGCGTTAAGGCCTGAAGAGCTGTAGTGTGTAAGGCCCTGTGTTACGGAACCTGTGAGATTGGGATATTTAGCTGCCTTTGCTGCAATAACAGTTTGCTCATTATATTTAGAATCGAGCCGCAAAGTGTTAATGGTGATATTGTTTTTCTGCGCATAGTCAAGGCAGGTTGCCAAATCCCATATCGCCGTATCTGTAGTAATTAACGTGCTGTCCTGCGCAGAAGCCGTATCAAAATAAATAAGGCCGGCAAGTATTAAGAAGATTAATTTTCGCATATTAAACTATATTAAACCGGAAACTGTGATACAAAACTATTTTGTATCTGTTGTTAAGTATTTTTAAATGCTATGTATGTACAAAATATAGCGACGTAAACATGAATTTTTTGATATAAATATATTGTTATTGTGAATTAAAGGCATAATTGGAATTTGATTGCATTAATTGATTGTGGCCATACATGCATGCATGCACGCATGAAATATGAGGTTTATACATTTTGTATATGTTTTGGAAATTTCCGGGTGAAACTAATGCTGCAGCCGGCAGATTACAATAATAAAATTTTCCTGTAAACTATTATTGTTTTTTGCCAGGAGGACCTTTTAATAAAATTTTTCACGCCTGCTTTGTATAATTTTGGCCTGAAAAATTTTATACTGATTTTTTCATCGTATTAAAACAAAAGTGCCTTTGCGTAAAATTTCTTTGCCGGTATAATCCGTTCCCAAAGCTATAAAAACATACGTGCCGGCAGGCTGTGGTTTCCCGTTCCAGGCGCCATCCCAGCCCTTGCTCTGCTGCTCGGTGAAAAATACACGCTGCCCCCAGCGGTTGTAAACGCCAAAATATTTGAACGTTTTTATGCCCACTAATATAGGCTTTTCCACATCGTTCAGGTCATCGCTGTTCGGTGTAAAACCGGTGGGCACAAAAATATCCGGAAGGGTGGTAAATACATATACTTTAATATCGTCGTAGGCATAACAGCCTTCAGGCGTAGATACTTTTACCGTATAGGTAATCGTATCCGCCGAATAATACGTGCCAACGGGATTATAAACGGACGGATCACTTAAATAGGTAGAAGGCGTCCACAAATAATAAGTGCCGCCCGATGCATTAAACTGCAAAGGCTGGTTGATTACAACAGAAGTATCATTGCCCGCAAAAGCATTTACTTTCGGCACCACATTTACCACAACAACATCGGTTGATGGCTTGGGGCAGCCTAATGTATCATACACGGTAATGGTATAGGCGGTTGTATCCATAGGCCCGGCAATGGGCGTTAATGTATTTGCATTGATAAGGCTGCCGGCAGGCGACCATGTGAAAGAACTGCCATCGGTGGTTGCGCTAAGCTGCGCCGTGCTTCCATAGCAAACAGAAGTATCGTTCGATGCGGATACCACCGGGTAAGGTACGGTAGTGATTTTAACCGAATCGGTAGCGCTGCATTTTCCCACACTGGCAATAACAGTATAGGTTGTAGCATTCAATGGCCAGGCCAATGGCTGTTTAGCGGTATCGCTGCTTAAATAATCCGGCGGCGCCCATTGATAATACAATGCATTGCTCACAATGGATAGCTGCGCCGTATCGGTAGTACAGATGGTGGTATCCGGCATAACAGACAGGGATACTGCGTCTATAACATTTACGGTAACGGTATCGCTGGCCACACAGCTTTTATCAGTTAAGGTAACAATGTATTGCGATGTATCTTTCGGGTAAACGAGGGGCGACGATGAGTCTGCATAGATGATGTTATTGCCTGTCCACACAAATGTGCCGCTGCCATAGGCCTGCAGCTGCAGGGTATCTATGCTGCAGATCAAGGTATCGGTAAAGGCAAGCGAGAGATCAGGCTTGTCTGTAACGTTTACTGTTTTGCTTACCGTAGCGCTGCAGCCTTTGCTTGAAGTTACATCAAGGGTGGCAGTGCGGGCGCCCGCCGAAGGATAGGTATAAGATACGGTTTGCAAAGATGAAGTATCTGCCGTGGTGGCTCCATCTCCAAAATTCCACAGACGGTAGTTGATGTAACCATATTTTGCATAAGAAGTGTCTGTAAATATAAAAGGCGACTGATAGCAGTTTCCAGACACGGTAAAGCCCGGGTAAAACCCGGGATACACAGCCACCGTTGAAGTGGTTGAATCAGAGCAGCCTGATGTGGATACCACTTTAAGCTTTACGGTATAAACGCCGGTATCCGGGTAAGTGTAAGAGGGCTCGGCTTCCGTTGAAACATCTGTGGTTATGCCGCTTACGCCAAAATCCCAGTAATAAGCGCTGATGTTGGATGATGACGATTCGTTTTTAAACGATGTGGTAAAGCTGTCGCAGTTAATATAAGAAGGGTCGAGATCTGCTGCCGTTAAGCTGCAGTTATAAACATATATCTGCAATTCCTTTTTTACAGAGTCTATCAGTACGCCATTGCGCCATTCTTTTACATATACGGCTATAACGTATTCGCCTGTTGTTGCCGGCGCTGTGCCCGATATTAAACCTGTTTGCGCATCAATGGTAACGCTGCTGCCCATAGGGCTGGCGCCGCTGTACCCTGAATTATAGGTGAGCGATGCAAAAAAAGGCGAAGTGGAGCTTGATGTGTTATTCAGCCCGTTGCCAAAAGCGTAGCTGATAGAATCATTGTCAACCGGGTCGCTGGCGCTGAACTGGTATTTGAAGGCTTCTTTATAACATACAATGGCAGTGTCTTCAAATTCAAAAACCGGGCTTGCATTTTCGTGGTAATCGTTGCCGGAGTTGCCCGGTATGGTTGCTGTAATGGCTATGCCTGTTGAGCTTGAACTGGCTATGTTAATGATGTTGTCTGTGCGGTACTGATCTGTTACAGCCAGCACATAGCCGCTTTCAATATCCGTTAATGTAATGGTGGTAACATACGTATAAATTTCATAGCAGATGGTGGGAGGATTAACCATGCAGCTGCTGAAACTTTTTTTTGTGGCTGTAGTGGAAGTGGTGGTGCTGATTGTTGTTGACAAAACCTGCGAACCGGTCGCGCCGTTCTTTGCAATCAATGTTACCGATGTTCTGGGCCCTTCAATGCCGCAGCCATAAAATACAGTAACCGTTACTTTATATTTTGATGTGCCTGACGTGCTGCCTACGCCCACATATTCATAATGGATATAGCCGCCTTTTACATGATGGGCCAATGCATACTGGGCAAGCAGAACGAAAGAAATAAGCATGAAGCATGCCTTCATCCGGTAATATGAATTTGAGCGTTTAATTTATTCAATCATTTATGCAGGAAAACGTTTAATGCGGTAAATGCTCAAAATGTTGCGGGGAAATGGCGCCGGCAATAACGCGCGCTAATTATATTTTCCATATTTGGCAGCATTGTACCAAAAGCCTTTTAAGGATAAGCCAACAATAAACTGCACATAGTCTTCTCTTATCTGGTTAGAGCCTAATGAACCTTTTCTCCCAAATTCTAAACCCAGGTTATAGCCAAACCAGCCGTTAGACAGCCTGTAACCAAGCCCGCTGGTTACCCTGTTCCCAAACCCGATAGAATAGGAATAATCCAGCAATGGGCTATTCTGAATGCGTATATAACTTTGTTCGCAGGAAAAGCCTGCCTGCAAATAATACTTCTCTACCGATTGCAAACCGGCCTTTGTTTTAAAGCTATATTCAACACCGGAAGAAAAACGGAATGCTTTATCAATATAAGCGTTGGAATAACTCAGCTTTTTATGGCTCCAGTTATAATAGGTATAGTCTGCACTTGCCGTAAGCTTATCATTAAATATCAGGGCATAGCCAACACCCACCTGCATCGGCAATGTAATGTGCTTGGCCGGATCTACGCCCCTTGATATGGTGGAATCGCTGGTAACATATTCCGTTGAATACTGGCCCGTTAATTTAGCGGCATTGGATATAGTAAAGCCTATCTGTTGCGATATGTGGTTATTTATTTTGCTCACATATTGCAGGCCGCCTGTAAACATTAAGGCATGCAGGGCATCATATTCATTCCTTGTAACATCAAGCCCAATGCTCGAGCTGGTATAGGTGGTATTGGTTTCGAGCGATCCGAATAAAACCGATGTGGTTAACCCAACAGAAAGGTTTTTGGTGAGTGCAAAACCATTTGACAGAAAAGCCTGGTATATACCGCCATTGCCATCAACAGATTTTTCAAGCTCGCTGGTATTATCGCCCAGCGTGGATGAGGTGTTAAGCATATAGTTCACGGTACTGTAAGGCCGCAGGCCAAAGGCAAAGGCCCATCTCTTTTCCGGTTTATAGGCTAAAGATATCCTGCGTATGGCATAATCTTTTGACGCGGAAGATACCGTGTCCTGTCCCGGCGTGCGGAAGTTGCTTATCCTGCCGCGCATTATGAAATCAAAATTCATTATCTTGGGGTCAAGCGCCGTCAGTGATGCAGGATTGCTGAAGTTAAAATCAGACCCGCTGCGCAAAGCAATAGAGGTGCTGCCCATTCCAAAGTAGCGCCCAAAATCTTTTGTTTCTATATCGCCCACGCCAAATATGGAGTAAGGCGATGTAACGTTTTGCGCAAATGCAGCCGTACTGCCGATAGCCATCACTGCGCTCAGCAGCAACTTTGGAATACATATATATTTTTTACTACAAGCCAAGTACACTCAATTTTAATTTGAAACTGCTATTGTTTAATGCTTGCAAAACGAGGCGTTGTTCTGTTGAATCTGAGGCGCCGCTCGCAGGCTGCATGTAAAGATAATAGGTGGAAGACGTGCCTGCTTCTAAAACAGCGTTCACATAACTGGTTATATCATACGTGTATTTTGTGTTCTCATTATAGAGATAGTCAACATACAGGTCACCGGTTTGAAGCGTGGAGGTGCCTGAATAGTAAACGTAACCGGAAACGGCATCATACTCATTCAGTATGTCTAAATTGATGGCTGCAGGCAATTTGTAAAAAGATTGCAGCCCATAGCTCCCCTGCAGGGGGTACACTTCAAGCACAGCGCTTACCACGCTCACATAATCGTTCACCTCTTTCAGAGAGTATATAGAAGGAAAATTAAATTTTGGATACAGGCCATGGTTCGCCTGCATATATACATAACCGCCTGTTTTGCTGCTTTCTATGGCCTGCGTTTTTTTAGCCGTAAAAACAGAAAGGTTGGTGCCTGAATGATCTGCCACAAACCCGTTAAACTGGTGCGCTGTATTTAACGGCAGCTTTACAGTACGGCTTACCGGCAGCGGCGCATTTTGATGATAGTATAATACAACCAGGTCAGAATCTCCGGTTGGCTTCATATAATAAATCGTATTGCTGGCGGAGGAGCCTGTTAAACAAAATCCTTTTATGTACTTTAAAAACACATCGCTGGTGGTAATCGTATCTGATTCGCGCTTGATTTTATTATAGATATCCTGGCCCAGATCGTCTGATAATTTTATACGTATGGTGCTTAGTTTGGCAGGCGACACAATACCGGTGAAGCTGCCCAGGGGTTCGGAATTATAAGTGCGGCTTGTAACGTTATAGCCGAAGGTGTTATAGTCGTAAATAAGCTGGGTAAGCTGGTTTACATTCAATGTAAACGGCGCCGTGGTATCGCCATAAAACCCGCCTGCAAACTGGGTGATCAGCACAAGCGAATCGAAATAACAGCTTGTGCATTCGTCAAGCGCTGATGTGCTGTCGTACGGGATTGTAAAATCGAAATAGGCTGTTGCCTGCAGGTTGCCCATAACAGAGTCGTAATGATTGCCTGCTACAAAATAACCGGTAGTAACCGTGCTGAAAGAGTCAACCTGTGTGGTGTATGCATTTACGCTGATGGTATCAATGGTGGCAATATTCGGATCATCGGTTAAGGCGCTTACGCCAAAATCAACTTCCTTTTTTTCACAGGAGAAAAAGCCTGATGCCAAAATTGAAAGCGCTAAAATATACCTGTATGTACGATTGATACAATTCATTTTATGCATTAGTAAGTACCGGGCAGGTTATTGCTGCGTTATTCCAAGTTTACTCAGTTCCTGCAGCGTTAATGTAGGTATTTCTTTATTTCGTATCTTTTGGGCAACCAGCCTGCCCGTTTGGGCTGCCTGTGTTTCTGATGCAAAAGGTTTGTTGCCCTGTATTACAGGAATGCAATTCTGCCTGATAAATTCTTTGTGGTTAACCATAATGGAATACCCAAAGCCATCTTTTGTCTGGAATGTATATACTTCCACCCCTTTGCTGCTGTCTGCCGGCTGGCCTGTGGCGGCTGTTTTATCAACTGCATTATTTGTATTGCATGCAGCCACGCATACTGCAAAAGCTGCAGCAACCCATTTTCTTTTCCAATTAATTATCATCATCTGTCTGATCTTCTGTTGGGTCAAAGCTCCAGCAGTCATCAAACTGGGAAGAGCTGTTATTGCCCGTAACTACATAACCCACATCATTAAGGGTAAATGCCACGGCTCCTATGCGGGGTGTGCCTTCAAAGTCGTAGCGTTCCACCCACAGGTCTGTTGAAGGCGTATATTCCCATGTAGTGGCAATAATGCCACTGTTCTCACCGCAGGTTATATAACCTTTTCCATTCATTACAAATGCCACGGCATCGTCTCTTACTATTGTATAATCGTCATCGTAACTTTTATCTGAATTGGCATCGGATATTTTTCTTAGTTCAGTCCAGGTATCAGCGCTGCCGTCATAGTACCAAAAATCATTTACCTTGTCGCCATTGTTATCCCCGGTGCACACATAAGCCAGGTCGTCTATCACAAATACCGTGGCGCCCATTCTTTTATAACCGCCAAGGCTTGCCACCTGCGTCCATGTATCTGTGGAAGGGTTGTATTTCCAGTTATCTTTCAAATAATTATCATCAAAGCCGGTTGCAATATATCCCATGCTGTTAACTGAAAAACCGATAGCATCGTAACGTGCGGAGCCGCCAAAATCTGCTTTTTGCGTCCAGGTGTTTGTGTCGGGATCGTATTGGTAAAAATCATTCAGTTTGTTTGTTCCATCATAGCCTGTGCCCACATAACCTTCACCGGATATGGTGAAGGCCACGGCAGAATTTCTTTCAATGCCTGGCAAATCTGCCATTTGTTTCCAGGTGCCGGTAGAGGCGTCAAACTGCCAGAAGTCTTTTAACCTTGTATCGCTGCCTTTATAGCCTGTACCTACATAAGCATAATCGCCAATGGTAAATGTTACAGCCTCCGTTCTGACAACACCTTCAAAATCTGAACTACGGGCCCAGTTGCCTTCATAGTCATCATCATCTGAACTTTTATCGCAACTATAAAGCGCACTGCTTAGCAAAGCAACAAGCATCCAGGCATTCCTGTTTAAGATTTTGGCCTGTTTCAGGTTCAACATATTATTTGTTTGATTTTATTTAAAAAAAAATGGGTCATGTTTACCCTCATTTAACCGGTTCCGCTGAAGAATCAGCCGAACGTTGCATGACCCATAATGAAACCGCGACGAAAGTATTTTCGAGCTACTGTTATGAAAAGTTAAAGAGGGTTGAAATGGACAGTTTCAGCCCCGAAGCGGACAGCCTAACTGGCAAGCCAAACGAGAAATTGAGGAGCTTTTGTTTTGCTTACAATTATTTCATGCGGGAAGCGAATGGTGAGGTGTACCAGTAATTTTCTTGCAAAGAATTTCGAGACTTCTTTCACTGCTTTTTTATTGATAAGAAATTGCCTGTTTGCCCTGAAGAATTTGGATGCATACTGCACTTCTATATCGTCGAGGTTAAACGAAAGCACATACGTGGATTGATTGAAGCAGCATATCCTGGTTACTTCATTCTCAATATAAAATACAGCGATCGAGTCGGCGGCCACCGGTACAATTTTATCTTTATGATGCACCAGCACCTGTTTTTCTTCGTGGTTTAATTTATTGGCAACAGTATTAAGGCTTTCCAACAGTTTGCTGTACGAGCTGTGTTGGGTAAGTCTAACAAATTTTGATATTGCTTTCTCAATGGCGGCTTTATTATACGGCTTTAAAACATAAGCTATTCCATTGTTGTTAAACGCTTCCAGCGCATATTGATCGTAAGCCGTACAAAAAACAATAGGCTTATTAATGTCCACATTTTTAAAAATGTCGAAGCTTAACCCATCGCCAAGATGAATATCGCTGAAAATAAGATCGTAGTCCTGCTGCTGGCTGAAATAAAGTATGGCTTCCTTAACGGATGAAAGCACGGCAACAATTTCAACCGGGTAAGATATTTCCTTAAGCGTTAAGCTCAGGTCTTCCACATTCATTACCTCATCTTCTATAATAACAATTTTCATTCGTACAAGTTTGATTTTTCAATGGTCTCATGCCTGTCCCGAACTTGCTTCGGAAGAACCTCGCTATGTACCTGCCTCGCCGGCAGGCAGGCATTCCCCTCCCGAAGCTGGTTCGGGACAGGTTGTGTGAGAAAAATTATCATGCCCGGTTTCATTACAGCAATTTTAAGTAAACTGTAAAGCGGTTTTCGGTTTGCTCTGTCCTTACCTCCTCGCCGGCAAGGTATTTATATCTTTTAGAAAGATTTGCCAAACCTACACCCGATGCTGTTTCCGTTTTCCGCCGGTTTTGCAGGTTATTGGAAACAACCAGATGGCCGCCTTCGCAAAAAACAGATATTTTAAGTGGCTGCTCCTGTGTAAACGCATTATGCTTTAAACAGTTTTCCAGCAGCAGTTGCAGCGAAAAAACCGGCACTTTTTTTTGCGCCGCAACATTTTCCGGTACATTTATATTATAAAAAAGGCTTTTACCAAACCTTGTTTTCTGCATTTGCAGGTACGTGAGCGAAAACTTCATTTCTTCCTTCAGCAGTACGATTGTATGCTCGTTATGCGCCAGCGAAAAGCGCAAAAATTCAGATAGTTTCACCAGGTAATCTTCCGCCTCGCTTGTATTGCGCCGGATCAGCGTTTTTAAGGCGTTTAATGAATTAAATAAAAAATGCGGCTGCAACTGATGCAGCAATCTTTCATGTTCAACCTCGGTATGCTGCATTTTAAGCGCTGCATTTTCTATCCGCAATTGAGCTGCCGACTGCCTTATCAGCAAAAGCTGTATAATAAGAAGAACAACAGCATTAGTGGCTGCCGCAGCTATAACAGGCATTAAAATTTGCCCCGCATGTTTTTCGTTTACAAAAGGCAGTGGCTGAAAAATGGTTTCCCATATAATCAGGGCAATAAGGATTGTAATAATAAAGCTTAATATAATCCGGATGGCATTGCCAAAGTTTTTTGCTGAAAACCATCGCTGGCAATACATGAGCAGCAAAATATTTTGCAGCCATATAAGCGCCGCCTGCAGGGTTATAATTAGATTGGGCAGGAAATGCCCGGGCTGCCAGAAATTTTGCGGCTGCCCGGTATATGGCATGATAAAGTAATTAATAATTGGCGTAATGCCAAACAGGCCAATGAAGGGCGTTGTTACAATGGCCGTATAAATAATGGTTTTGTATTTGGCATTCCATGGCATACAGGCAGCCAAAAATAGTTTAAGGCCGGGCATTTTAAAATATTTTATCTTTCCGGTATGAAACGGGTCCTGTTATATTGCCTGGCTGCATGTACCGGGTTTCAGCAATTATGTTTTGCAAACGATGAGCACAAAACCCTGCCCATAGGCGCGCCCGCGCCTGATTTCAGGCTGCCCGCAGTTGATGGCAAAACCTATTCGCTTGCTTCGTTTAAAGATGCTGCCATTCTGGTAATCATCTTCACCTGCAACCATTGCCCCACGGCACAGGCTTATGAAAAACGCATTATTAAACTGGCAGATGATTATAAAAATAAAGGCCTTGCCCTTGTGGCCATTATGCCAAATGACCCCAGGGCCATTACTCCGGCCGAATTGAATTATACAGACCTTGGCGATAGCTTTGAAGAAATGAAAATACGCGCCAGAGAAAAGCATTTCAATTTTCCTTACCTGTATGATGGCGAAACCCAGGCAACAGCCAAAGCCTACGGGCCTGTGGCCACACCGCATGTTTTTATTTTTGATAAAGACAGGAAACTGCGCTATGAAGGCAGGATTGATGATGTGGAAAAACCCGGCAAAACGCCCACTATCTCCGATACCCGCAATGCCATTGAAGCTTTGTTGCATAACAGAGCGGTGCCTGTAACAACAACAAAGGTTTTTGGCTGCTCCATTAAATGGCGCGAAAAAGAAAACTGGGTGGAAAAGGCCGGAACAGCGTGGGCCAATGAACCGGTAAACATTAATATGATTGATGAAGCCGGCATAAAAAGCCTAATGAAAAATACTTCTGATACACTGCGGCTGATAAATATCTGGGCCACCTGGTGCGGGCCTTGCGTGGAGGAGTTTCCATCGTTGGTAAATATTAACCGCATGTACCGCAGCCGCGATTTTGAGTTTATAAGCATTAGCGCCGATGATGCAGGAAAAAAAGAGCAGGTATTGCAGTTTTTAAAAAAGCAACAGGCTTCCGGCACGAATTATTTATTTGGCGCTGATGACAAATACAAATTGATAGAAGCCGTAGATCCCGGATGGAAAGGAGAACTGCCTTATACCATTTTGGTTGAGCCAGGCGGCAGGATCGTTTATACAAGCAATGGGATTATCAATGAAGCCGGGCTGAAGAAAGCCATTGTTGAGAATAAATATATAGGAAGGTATTATTAAATTATCTCCGGTTCTTTTTAGCACTGCCCAATTGCGCCTTCCTTCAAACAGGATGATAATTTCTATCCGGCTTTAATTCTTTACAGGTTTAACGATTTTTCGCACAGAACAAATTCATAATACATTTTCATCTCAACATTCTTCCATTTCGTATCATAATTTTTTAACAGCATTCTTTTTTGAAAGAATTTAGAAGCGGCTGAATAGATTTGCCACACAGTTTAACGGTTCCCGTTAAACTGTTAACCTTCAACTGATGAATATTTCCGAACTTTCGCTTAAGCGCCCTGTTTTCGCCACGGTGATGAATATCATGATCATCGTATTTGGCGTAACCGGTTTTACTTTCCTGGCCGTTCGTGATTATCCTGCCATAGACCCTGCCGTGGTAAATGTAAGCACATCTTACACCGGTGCCAATGCAGATATTATTGAGAGCCAGATAACCGAACCGCTTGAAAAACAGATAAACGGCATTCCCGGCATTCGCACACTTACTTCATCCAGCTCGCTGGGCAGCAGCAATATTACAGTTGAATTTAACCTGGACGTTAACCTGGAAGCGGCCGCCAGCGATGTACGCGATAAAGTAAGCCAGGCTGCGCGCAGCCTGCCGCAGGATATTGATGCACCGCCGGTGGTTTCAAAAGCTGATGCGAACAGCGACCCGATCTTGATTCTTGCCCTGCAAAGCCACACCAAAAGTTTGCTGGAATTAAGCGATTACGGAGAGAATGTGCTGCAACAGCAATTTCAAACCATAAACGGAGTAAGTTCTGTGGGTATATATGGCGAGAAGCGCTATGCCATGCGCCTCTGGCTCGATCCTGATAAAATGAATGCATACAATGTTGCATTCACAGATATAAGCACAGCGCTTAGTTCAGAAAACATAGACCTTCCCCCCGGGAAAATATATGGAAGCAATACGGAGCTAACCATACGCACCGTGGGGCGCCTTACCACGGAACAGCAGTTTCGCGACCTGATAATAAGAGAAGACAGTTCAGGGATCGTGCGCCTGAGCGATATAGCCACCGTAGAGCTGGGTGCGGAAAACTATGAGCAAAGCTGGAAATTTAATGGCGTAAATGCCGTGGGCCTTTACGTAATACCACAGCCCGGGGCCAATAATATTGCTATTGCAGACGAATTTTATAAACGCCTTGCTGATATACAGAAATCAAACAAAAGCGATATCCAGATAAAAGTGCTGAGCGATTATACAAAGAACATCCGCAATTCGCTTGCCGAAGTAAAGGAAACGCTCATTATTGCTTTTATACTGGTTGTACTGGTGATATTTATTTTCTTTCGCAACTGGCTTATTGCTATAAGGCCGCTGATTGACATTCCCATTTCACTCATATTTACCTTCTTCATCATGTACATTGCCGGCTTCACCATCAATGTGCTTACGCTGCTGGGCATTGTGCTGGCAACAGGTTTGGTGGTGGATGATGGCATAGTTGTAACTGAAAATATCTTCAGGAAACTGGAAAGCGGTTTGCCCATCCGCAAAGCGGCGCTGGAAGGCAGCAGGGAAATATTCTTTGCGGTAATATCCACCTCCATTACGCTTGCCATAGTGTTCTTACCTGTAATTTTCCTGGAAGGGTTTATAGGCAGGCTGTTTCGCGAATTTGGGGTAACGCTTGCCTGCGCTGTTTTGGTATCGGCATTTGTTTCGCTTACCATTACCCCTGTTCTTAATGTTTATTTAACAGGAAAGAAAGCCGGTCATGGCAGGTTTTATGAACGCACGGAGCCTTTCTTCAGCGGTATGGAAAACGGTTATAAAAAGCTGCTGGAAAGCTTTATGAAGGTGCGGTGGGCAGCCTTTATTATTGTGGCCGTATGCGGTGTGATTATATGGCTTACGATGGGCAACCTGCAAAGTGAGATCGCCCCCCTGGAAGACCGCAGCACCATCCGTTTTAATGTTACGGCTCCCGAAGGCACCAGCTATCCTTACATGCAGTCCATAGCAGATTCCATTGGCAATTACCTGTCCGATTCCGTTCCGGAAATGGATTATGTTTATTTAAGAACGCCCGGCGGGGGATCATCCGGCGGAAGCAGCGGCACCAACACAACGCAGCCGCGGCTGGGGCTTGTGCCGCCGGCTGAAAGGCAAAGGTCACAAAATGATATTGCCGTCGCCCTGCAGAAGAAAATGTCAAAGTTTAACGAGGCAAGGATAGTTGCTTCACAGGATCAAACCATAGCAGTTGGCTCCGGTTCGCGCAGCGGCCTGCCGGTGCAGTTTGTTTTGGAAAATATGGATTTTGAAAAGCTGCGGCAGGCAGTACCAAAGTTTTTGGATGAAGCAAGGCAGGACCCCACTTTTATCAGTTCCAGTGTAGATGCAAACCTTAAATTCAACCGGCCTGAAATACAATTATCTGTTGACAGGATGAAGGCTAAAGATTTGGGGCTTTCAACAGAAGATGTGATTGCGGCCATACAGGCGGCATTCAGCGGCGGCAGGCTCGCTTATTTCATTATGGGCAGCGACCAGTACCAGGTGATTGCGCAGGTAACGCATACCGACAGAAGCGAACCAGGTGATATTTCACGCCTGTATGTGCGCAATGCCGGCGGTGAAAATATTCCGCTCAGCGCCGTGGTACATTTGGCTGAAAGCAGCAGCCCCACCACATTATACCATTTTAACCGGTACAAGGCAGCCACTATTTCCGCCTCGCTTGCAGAAGGAAAAACCATTGGCGACGGCGTTAAAGCCATGCAGGCCATTGCCGGCAGAACACTGGATGAAAGTTTCCAGACAGCGTTAAGCGGGCCATCAAGAGACTACTCCGAAAGCTCCTCCAACATCGGTTTTGCGTTTACGCTGGCATTGCTGCTTATTTATTTAATTCTTGCAGCGCAGTTTGAAAGTTTTCTCGATCCGTTCACCATCATGTTCACCGTGCCGCTGGCATTGGCAGGCGCCTTATTGAGCTTATGGATATTCGGCCAAACCCTGAATATATTTTCAGAGATCGGCATGATCATGCTGATAGGGCTGGTAACCAAGAATGGCATCCTGATCGTTGAATTCTCTAACCAGAAACGGGAACAGGGCAAGGATAAATATGAAGCTGTAATTGAAGCTTCCGCCCAGCGCCTGCGCCCGATATTAATGACGAGCCTGGCCACCTCGCTCGGCGCCCTGCCTATTGCCATGAGCCTGGGCGCCGCTGCCACCAGCCGCATTCCGCTGGGCATTGTGGTGGTAGGCGGTATTTTGTTCTCGCTGATACTAACATTATTTGTAATCCCGGCGATGTATTCCTATATCTCCGGCAAACATAAGGCGCATAAGACGGTGATAAGCGAGTAAGCTTTTAGAAACTTTCACGTTTCAAAGCTCTTTTTAAATAAACAACCATGAAAATACTCGACGCCCACCAGCACTTCTGGAAATATAACAGCAAAGATTTTGACTGGATAACAGATGGTATGGCTGTTATCCAAAAAGATTTTTTGCCTGCAGACCTTGAAACCGTTTATAAAGAAAACAATATAGAAGGTTGTGTATCGGTGCAGGTAAATCAATCAGAAGAAGAAAATGAAGTTTTCTTACAGTATGCAAACGAAAACGATTTTATAAAAGGCACCGTGGCATGGATTGATCTAATGCGTGATAATGTTGAGAGCAGGCTGGCTTACTGGCATCAGCATAAAAAACTTAAAGGCTTCCGGCATATTTTACAAGGAGAAAAAGACAGGGCGCTTATGCTGAATCCTGCATTTAAAAACGGCATCAGCAAACTGCAGCAGTTCAGTTTCACCTACGATATACTTATCTTCCCCGACCAGTTGCAATACGCGCTTGCGCTTGCACGGTCATTCCCTTCTCAAAAATTTGTAATAGACCATCTTGCCAAACCGTATATTAAAAACGGCGAAACTGAACAATGGCAAAAGGATATAGAGCCATTCAAACAATGTGAAAATGTATATTGCAAAATATCGGGCATGGTTACTGAAGCTGACTGGAAAAGTTTTTCAAACAAAACATTCAAGCCTTACCTTGATGTGGTAACGTCAACGTTCGGCACAAAAAGGTTAATGTATGGCTCTGACTGGCCGGTTTGCCTGGTGGCTGCCTCTTATCAAAAAGTTCTGCAAATTGCAACAGGCTATTTTGCTTCATTTTCAACGGAAGAAAAGAAGGATATTTTTTATAACAATGCGGTTGAATTTTATAACCTCTGAGAAGCTGTTTAAAATTTAATTCCTTATAGGGTGTTGGCGATTTTTCGCACAAAGCAAAAGAGCCAACAGGGGATAAAGCGCCTCTGTTAGCTCCTATGTTCTCTGTGCGAAAAAATTCAAACAGCTTCTGAGCGTGTAAAAACACCGGAAGTTTTTGCAGGCATTCATACCGATGTTCATTCTTAAATAAACCGGCAGGAATTGAACTGCCTGCTAATAGCATTTACACGCGCACACTTTCCAGCCCGCTCAAAAAAGCATCCCCCACCTCTGCGCCAATACCCGTTGCATCCGGCAGCTCAACACAAAAATTATTATAGGTAACGCCGCCCGTAACAGGATCGGTTTTATGGCCGAGCAGGCAGGTATCCATATCATAAAACTTCACATTATCAAATGCGGTGGCAAAATGCGCGAAGGCGGTTAAGGCCACACGGCTTTCCAGCATGCCGCCCATCATGCAGGGAATATTATTGGCTTCACACACATCATTAATTTTTATGGCTTCCAGTATGCCGCCGCTTTTGGCAAACTTTATATTCACATAATCGCAGGCGTTGGCGGCAATTATTCGCTCTGCATCGTAATGATCAAACACACTTTCGTCCGCCATGATTTTTACAGGTGAAAGCTGCACAAGCCCGGGCAATTTATGATCATCATAACGGCGCATAGGCTGTTCACAGAATTCAATAGTATAATCTTTAAAGGCAGTTAATACTTTCAAGGCATCTTCATAATCCCAGCCCTGGTTGGCATCAATACGCAGCTTAATATCATCGCCAACTGTTTTTGTTATTAAACGGATAGCTTCCATATCATCATCCGCATTTTTACCAAGCTTTACTTTTAAAATTTCAACGCCCTGTTCCACAAACGCTTCCGCCTGCAATGCCATTTTCGCCGGTTTGTTTATACCAACTGTAACATCTGTTTTTAATTCTTTCTTTTTTATGCCGCCAAGAAATTTATACAGAGGAAGGTTTGCATGCTTTGCAGCTATATCGTACAAAGCCATGTCGAACGCGCTTTTAATGGTGTAGTTATAAGCCGTGAATGCATGCAGCTCGCTCATCCTTGCTGTTATATCAAGTGCATCTTTATCTTTCCAAAGAGCGGCAAAATCTTTTGCCATCTCAAAACAGGTGGCTTGTGTTTCACCCACAATCATGGGAAAGGCAGAGCACTCTCCCGCTCCAACAATATTTTCATCAGTGTAAATGCGTATAAAAATATTCTGTGCAAAATGCATGGTGCCGGTTGCAATGGTAAACGGCACCATTGGAATGCTGTATTTATAAATTTCTGTTTTGGTAATGATCATTTTTGTTTTCCTGCGTTTTTGTTCAATGATAATCATTTTGCTTTTTTGATAATATCTTCTTTCTATACTTTTTGTCTCTTAAGCAACAAATAGTCTTTATTTATGGTTTTGTACTGATGATTTTTCAGCAATTGAGCCTTGATCCTTAAGTTCAACCCGGTTGTTTAATAAATAAACGGCTATACATTTTAAGCCCTAATTTCTTCTCCGTTAACTCTGTGCGAAATCACTATAGCTTAGCCGCCAGTTTTTCTTTCACACCATCAAACCATTCTTCTCTTAAAATGCTTAATACAATTGAATCTCTTCTTACATTGCCTTCCATTGTTGGCATATTGCTGCGCAAAATACCATCCACTTTACAGCCGATTGACTTCATAGCGGCAATACTTCTTTCATTCTTTGCATCAGCGCGAAATTCAACCCGCTCAAACTTTAATGCCTCAAAAGCAAATTGCAGCAACAAAAATTTGCAATGCTTGTTTAAGCCTGTGCCATGAAATTTTTTTCCATACCAGGTATAGCCAAGCTGCAATGTTTTATAAAGAAAATTAATATCATAAAACCTGGTGCTGCCGGCATATTCATTTGTCTTTTTATCAAATACAATAAAGGGGAATTCCCTGCCTGCCGCTTTTTCAGCCAATGCTATATACAGATAATTGCTGAGCCCTTCTTCACCTTCAGGCCGCACCAGTGAATAAAACCAAAGCCCTTTTTCATTCACCGCAAAAGGCAATAGGTTTTCATAATCGCTTTCTGTTAATGGCCTTAAAATAACACGCTCATCTTCTAACGTTATGTTGGGAAATTTTTCCAAAGCTGATTGCATATTTTCGTGCTGATTATCTTTTCAAATATTCAAAACATTTTGCAAAGCAAAATAAAATCTTATGTGTGGCATAGTTGGATACATTGGCACAAGGGATGCCTATCCTGTAATATTGAAAGGTTTAAAACGCCTGGAATACCGCGGCTACGACAGCGCCGGCGTTGCTTTAATTAACGGCGGTTTGAAAGTGTATAAAAAGAAAGGCCGCGTTGCCGATCTTGAAGAAATATTAATTGGTAAAGCTGTAAGCGGGCATATTGGCATTGGCCATACGCGATGGGCAACACATGGCGAACCCAGCGACCGCAACGCGCACCCGCATGTAAGCAACAGCGGCAGCTTTGCCATGATACATAACGGCATTATTGAAAACTATGCGCAGATAAAAAATGAATTGCTCAAGAAAGGCTGCACGTTTAAAAGTGATACTGATACGGAAGTGCTGCTGAATTTTATTGAAGACATTAAGAGGAATAATGAAGGTACGCTGGAAGAAGCGCTTCGGTATGCTTTGAAAAGGATTACCGGCGCTTATTGTATTTTACTAATTGATAAAGATGATCCGCATACGATTATCGCAGCGCGTAAAGGCAGCCCGCTGGTGATAGGCATTGGCAGGCATGAACATTTCCTGGCAAGCGATGCGTCGCCGATTGTGGAATACACGAAAGAAGTGGTGTATGTGAACGATTATGAGATTGCGATTGTTCGCGCTGATGAACTGATATTGAAAAATCTCGGCAACGAAAAACAAACACCGTTTATAACGAAGCTTGATATGGAACTGGCGGCCATTGAAAAGGGCGGCTACGACCATTTTATGCTGAAGGAAATTTTTGAACAGCCACAAACCATTTATGATTGTTTGCGCGGAAGGCTTGATGCAGATAAAGGCACCATTACCATGAGCGGTATTCAGCAATATGCGGAACAGATAATGCATGCGCCGCGCATTATTATGATCGCCTGCGGCACAAGCTGGCATGCGGGTTTGGTGGCGGAATATATTTTTGAGGAGCTTTGCCGCATCCCGGTTGAAGTGGAGTATGCTTCTGAATTTCGTTACCGCCATCCCGTTATAAACAAAGGCGATGTTATTATTGCTATTTCACAAAGCGGCGAAACAGCAGATACATTGGTGGCCATTGAAACAGCCAAAGAACAGGGAGCGATTATTCTGGGCGTGTTGAATGTTGTTGGCTCATCCATTGCCCGTGTTTCCCATGCCGGCGCTTATACACATGCCGGCCCTGAAATTGGCGTGGCCAGCACCAAGGCATTTACGGCGCAGTTAGCTGTATTAACCATGATCGCTTTAAAGATTGCACATCAAAAGAAGGCAATAGATGAAGAACGTTACCATGTTTTATGCAAAGAATTAATGGCTGTTCCGGATAAGGTCGCAATCGTGCTGGAACAAAATGATAATATTAAAAAACTTGCAGAGAAATATAAGGATGCATACGACTTTTTATACCTCGGCCGCGGTTATAATTTCCCTGTTGCATTGGAAGGCGCTTTAAAGCTGAAAGAAATTTCTTACATACATGCCGAAGGTTACCCGGCAGCAGAAATGAAGCATGGGCCAATAGCGTTGGTGGATGAAACATTGCCTGTAGTTTTTGTGGCGACAAAAGATGCTTATCATCAAAAGATCGTAAGCAATATGCAGGAGATAAAAGCAAGAAAAGGAAAAGTCATTTCCATTATTACAGAAGGTGATGAAGTTTCGCCGGCTTTGTCTGATGATGTTGTTATTGTTCCACCGGCAGACGAAATTGTTGCGCCCATGTTAAGTGTAATTCCCTTGCAGTTGCTTGCCTATTATATTGGCATTGCCAAAGGGTATGATGTGGATAAGCCGAGAAATTTAGCGAAGAGCGTAACGGTGGAGTGATGCCCTCACCCTCGTTCCCTCCCGATATTTCGGGAGGGATGCCTCTGTGTAAGAGGCTTATTAATTACTTACAACGGTGGTTTAATTATTATAGCTCAAAAGCACATTCATACCCTTTGATTAAGCGCGTTCAGCAAACTGTTTTTATCAATCATGCCGGGGTGCCGCCATACTATGTTGCCATTCCTGAAGATCATAAAGGTTGGCACAGCGCTTACATTGTATTGCGAAGCTATCTGCCGCTGTCTGTCAATATCAACCTTTACCACGCGCACTTTGCCTTCCACCGATTTTGCCACATCTTTCACTATTGGCTCCATTGCTTTGCACGGGCCGCACCAGGTAGCAAAAAAATCAACCAGCACCGGCTTTTCAGATTTAATTAATTCAGCAAATGATTCCATAAAATTGTTTTTAGTGTCTGCCGTTCTGTAATGTTTTTATAAACCCCGGGGGTTTTTTGAAACCCCCGGGGTTTCTCATCGTTCTGCGAAGCCTCCAGGCTTTATAACAATAATTGTGCATTTTATATTTCACCTGCCATTAGTATAGCAGCTTGTAAACTTTGGCACATAAAACCTGTTCATCGTTGCGCTGCGAAGTCTCCGGACTTCGCAGTTCTATGCGCAAAGCCTGCCCGGCAACTGACGGGTCTCCAGACTTTATATCAGCAATTATGCATTTTGTATTGTAGCTGCCACAAATGCAGCCATTTTAAACTTACGGCAGCTAACCATATTCTTTGCTATTTTGCTCTAAATTTTTTTATGAAGCCACTGGCATTAATACTGTTTGCATTAATATTTATACAGCCGCATAATACAAGTGAAACCGTGCTTGCCAAAATGCATGCTAAATATGCCGGCAAATGGATGAAAAGCTTTTCCTTCACCCAAACAACAGAAACTTACTTCAACGACAGCCTGATAAAAACTGCTACATGGTATGAACATATCGTTTACCCTGATAAATTCCGCATAGACTTTGGCGACAAAACCAGCGGCAATGCAGCCATCTTTACACCCGATTCTGTGTATAGTTTCCGCGGCGGCAAACTGCAAAACACTTTCAGCAATGATGATGATCTCACCTTCATTTTAGGCGGCATGTATTTCCATCCTTTGGATTCTGTGAAAGCCATATTTGGCAGACTGGGTTACAATCTTGGTAAATTTCATGAAAATGATTCTGTGTATGTTATCGGTGCAGACAGCACCAATGAAGCAGCCAACCAGTTTTGGGTTGACAGACATAAACTGGTCGTGGTAAAATTTCTTAATTATTCGCATGGTGAAAAAGAAGAAGGCATCTTTTATAACCATAAACAGTTTGGCAACAGTTGGAGCGAAACAGCCTGCGATTTTTATATAAATGATGCGCTTGTTCAAAAAGAAATATATCGCAATTGCAAAGCCAATGCAGTTATTGATTTAAAGATATTCAATCCTCATAAATTCGTGCAGGTCCAATAACAGCGCACCCGGCCAGGGGTTTCAAGCGTGAAGCCGGTATTATAATGTTTGTTGTCATTTTGTTTTAATATCAGTATAATGCACCACTATTTAAGTTTGCACTTTCTAAACTACTACATTCATTGCCATGGCTAAAAATGCAATTACAAAAACACCTATTGAAAAGCTCGGTTATAATTTTATCAAGCCGCAGTTTTTACCTGAAGGAAAAGATGAATATTATTTGCGCAACCTGCAAAACCGCAGCGGTATTAGCTATCGCAACCTTACGGCTTATGAAATTGAAGCGCTTGTAAAAAACCGCAACACCAGCGATGACTGGAATAAAATTTTAGTAAGTGATGCTTTCAACCCGGAGCTGGTAAAGAACTGCAAGTTTTTTGGCCTGGTGCGCATTGGCAAACTGGAACCTTATTTTCTTGAATTCAAGGATATGAAATATGCGGTTGGTTTATATAATTCCATCATCATAAGTTCTGATTTTGGCGATAATGTTTCTATTGACAATGTAAATTATCTCTCGCATTATATCACCGGCAATGAAGTTATTGTTGCCAACACCAATGAAGTGGCAACAACCGGCCATGCAAAATTTGGCAATGGCATTGTGAAAGACGGGGAGCCGGAAAGCATCCGCATTTACATGGAAATATGCAACGAGAACGGCGGCAGGAGCGTAATACCTTTTACCGGCATGCTGCCCGGCGATGCTTATTTATGGAGCAAGTACAGGGATGATGAAGAACTGCTGCAGCGCTTTAAAGAAATAACAGAAAAGGAATTTAAAAAAGAACGCGGTTATCATGGCAAGATCGGCGACCGCACAGTTATAAAAAATTCAGCTATTATTAAAGACTGCTGGATAGGCAGCGATGCATACATTAAAGGCGCTAACAAACTTAAAAATCTAACCATTCATTCATCAGAAGAAGCGCCCACACAAATAGGCGAAGGCTGCGAACTGGTGAATGGCATCATCAGCAAAGGCTGCCGGATTTTCTATGGCGTGAAGGCTGTGCGTTTTGTAATGGCTTCACATTCACAATTGAAATATGGTGCAAGGCTCATCAATTCCTATCTCGGTAATAACGCCACTATTTCCTGCTGCGAAGTATTGAATTCACTGATATTTCCGGCACATGAGCAGCATCATAATAATTCCTTTTTATGCGCCGCATTGGTGATGGGGCAAAGCAATATACCGGCAGGCGCCACCATCGGCTCCAACCATAACTCAAGAGCGGCAGATGGTGAGATCATTGCAGGGCGCGGCTTTTGGCCGGGCTTATGTGTAAGCCTGAAACATAACTCAAGGTTTGCCAGCTTTACCATGCTGGTTAAAGGCGATTATTTATATGAGCTGAATATCCCCCTGCCTTTTTCATTGATCAGTATAAATTATAAAAACGATACGCTTGAAATAATGCCGGCTTACTGGTTCATGTATAATATGTATGCCCTGGCGCGCAATGAATGGAAATATAAAGACCGTGATAATCGCACAGAAAAATTTCAGTTGCTGGAATATGATTACCTGGCGCCCGACAGTGTACATGAAATGTTTACGTCATTGCGGCTGCTTGAACTGTTTACGGGCAGGGCATGGTATTTAAAAAATGATAGCCCTGATGCAGATGATGATGCATGTATAAAAAAAGGGGAAATATTATTACAACAAAAAGATGAGGTTGTAAACGAACTGGAGATTGTTGCAACTGGTTTTGAAAATTCAAAACGCAAAACAGTTATAAAAAAAATGCAGGCAGCCTATAATGCTTATACAGAAATGATCCTGTACTATGGTTTAACACATTTGATTAAGTATATTGAAGTAAATGAAATAACGGATACATCAAAGCTTTTAAAGGCTTTTGGCCAATCAGAACGTGATACAAAGTGGCTGAACATTGGCGGGCAGTTAATGAATGAAGAAGATGTGGAAGCGTTAAAAGATCGAATTAAAAATAAAACCATCAATAGCTGGGATGCATTGCATGAAGCATACTATGCCGAAGGCGAAATATATCCATCAAAAAAAATGCAACATGCTTTAGCTTCTTTGCTTGAAATTGAAAAGATTAATACTGAAAAGATTAATCTTAAACAAATAAACCAATGGCTTGATAAGGCTGTTGAAATGGCCGCTTCGGTTACTGAAAGAATAAGCAGCTCAAGAAAGAAAGATTACACCAATCCATTCAGGAAAATAACGTACAGCGCTGATGCTGAAATGAACAATGTTATTGGCAGGTTTGAAGAAAACAGTTTTGTATTGCAGCAGCAAAAAGCATTTGAGTCATTTAAAAGAAAGATAAGAAAAATGAAAGCCGGGTTTGCCGCCAACCCTTCATTGAAATTAAAATAAATTGGTTAACAATATTTAAACCAGCTAATTTTAAAGTGCTAAAACCATGTTATGAAAAAAACAATTTTCCTTGCCCTTGCTGCAACGATCACGTTAACCGCTTCCCCCCAGCAAAAGCCTGCCACAGGCGCCTCACCAGCCTTTGTTACTTCAATAGAAGGTGTAAAAGAATATAAACTCAAAAACGGGCTGCAGGTTTTGCTTGTGCCTAACCCGGCCATCAACAATGTTGTTGTAAATGTGGTATATCATGTGGGCTCAAGAAATGAAGGGTATGGTGAAACCGGCATGGCGCATTTGCTGGAGCACATGCTGTTTAAAGGCTCCAAAAAATTCTCAAGCATTAAACAAACCATTGCTGATAAAGGCGCCAGCGCCAATGGCACAACCTGGTACGACCGCACAGATTATTTCGAGATACTGCCTGCCAGCGACAGCAACCTTACCTGGGCATTGGATATGGAATCTGACCGCATGGTAAACTCATTAATGCGGAATGAAGATTTGCAGAAAGAGTTTTCTGTTGTACGCAACGAATTTGAAATGGGCGAGAATTATCCCGATAATATTTTGCAGGAAAGGATTGTTTCTGCCATGTACCTCTGGCATAATTACGGCAAATCAACCATTGGCAGTAAAGAAGATATTGAGCGGGTGCCTATCAATAATTTAAAGGCATTCTATCAGAAATATTATCAACCCGATAATGCAACGTTGATTGTTGGCGGCAAGTTCGACGAAAAGAAAACCCTGCAATGGATAGAAAAATATTTCGGCCCCATACCAAAGCCGGCGCGAGTAATTCAACAACCTTATACCGTTGAGCCGCCTCAGGATGGCGAACGGTTTGTAGAACTGAAACGCAATGGCGATATATCTTATATAGGCATGGCTTATCATACACCTGCTTATTCCGACCCGGATTATGTAGCCAATGATGCCGTGGTGAATATTCTTACCAACGACCCTTCCGGCATTTTTTATAAAGCGCTTGTAGAAACAAAGCTTGCAACAAAAGTGTATGGCTGGAGCCCCACCTTATACGATCCCGGCTATGCTTATTTTGGCTGCAGCGTGCCTGAAGGCAAAAGCCTTGACAGCGCTAAAGATGCATTTATTGCCGCAGCCAATAAATTGCCGGCTACTGTTATAACACAGGAAGATGTGGACAGGGCAAAGAATGCATTGATTAAATCTGTTGATGATATTCAGAACAACACCATAAGTTTTTGTATTAATCTTGCTGAAGTAATTGGCGCCGGCAGCTGGCGTTTGTTTTATGTTTACCGCGACAGGGTTGACAGCTTAACATTGACACAGGTGCAGGCCGCGCTTAAAAGATATTATCTGCCCAGCAACCGTACCTGGGGTATATTTATTCCGGATAAAACGGCTGAAAGAACCACGGTAAGCGCAAGGCCTGATATTGATGTGCTTGTTAAAGATTATAAAGGCAAAGCTACCCGGGAACAAACCGAAACTTTTGAAGTAAGTATCCCGAATATTAAAAGCAAAACACAATATGGCAAGCTTTCAAACGGCATGCAATATGCCTTATTGAAAAAACCCGCAAAGGGAGATAAAGTATATGCCAATATGAATTTTAAAGTAGGCACATCAAGCAGCTTAACCAACAAAAACATCATACCATCTTTAACTGCCCGCATGTTAAAAACAGGCACAGCAACAAAAAGCAAAAAAGAAATAAACGACCTGCTGGATAAAATAAAAACCTCTGTTGATGTGTATGGCAACGACAATAATATTAATGTTTATTTAAGCACCGACAGTGCCAACTTGAGTGCAGCACTCGATGTGCTGGCCGATATTTTACTGCACCCGGCTTTTGATAAAGCAGAGTATGATAAAATGATACTGGACGTAAAAGGCGAATTGCAGGCAAATGCCAGTGACCCCCAATACATTGCCTATTCCTCTTTAAACAAGAAAACACTGCTTTATCCCAAAGGCCATCCGTATTACCCGGAAAGCATTGATGAAAGACTGGCCGACCTGCAAAATATATCCCTCGACAGCCTGAAGAATTTCTATACTGATTTTTATGGCGCAAACAATGGCTTCGTTTCTTTTGTGGGCAATATAGATGCGCCGGCTATACAGTCATTTTTTGAAAAGAACTTCAGCAATTTCACAAGCAGGCAGGCTTATGCCGATATTCCGCAGGAATACTTTGATATAAAGGGCAGCCTGGAAACCATCGAAATTCCCGACAAGAAAAATGCAGTGCTTGCGGGCGACATTAACATCCCACTGAAAGAAACAGATACGGATTTTCCGGCCCTTGATATTGCCAATGAAATGCTTGGCGGCGGCGCATTTTTGTCATCCCGCATTCCCCAGCGCCTGCGCGAATCTGAAGGCATGAGTTACGGGGCGGGCTCTTATCTTTCCGGCAGCTATAAATACCAAACGTCTTCATGGGGCGTTTACGCCATCTTTAACCCAATGTATAAAAATAAGCTGGACAGCGCTTTAAAAGATGTTATAGGCACTGCTTTAAAAACCGGTTTTACACAGGATGAATTAAAGAAATCTGTTGCAAGCTGGCTGGAACAACGCCAGACATGGCTGGGCGAGGACCAAAGCCTCGCCTGGCGCTTAACCGATTTTATGAGCGATGGCAAAGACCTTACTTACTATACAGATTATGAAAATAAAGTAAAGGGCTTAACGCTTGAACAGGTAAATGCAGCACTGCGAAAATATATTTCCGCCGATAAAGCCACACTGATATATGCAGGCGATTTTAAAAATGCATCAACACAATAAATGAGCATATCAGGATAAAAGAGCGAAGCCGGCAGCTTCGCTCTTTTATTTTCAACAGTTTCTTTAAAAGGTTAAGAATACCTTTGCACAAAATTTAAAGCCTAAGTTTTATTACTTTGTAATACGGCACATTTCTTTATTACTTTCAGGTATAAATTTTTCCCGCATGAATTACAGGATACTTTTAGAGCAGGTACAAAATCACGTTGAACAGCTATATAAAACGCACAATGCATCCGGTCTTTTATACCACAATTTAACGCATACGCAAAAGGTAGTGGAAGCGGTCACCCAGATTGCCAATCACTATGCATTAAACGATCATGATTTTTTTATTGTGGTTACGGCCGCCTGGTTTCACGATATTGGCTATTTGCATGCAACAGCGGGGCACGAAGAAATTAGCGCTGATGAAGCTGCAGCATTATTGATAAAACTTGATGTAACCAACAGCGTGATTGAACAGGTGAAACATTGCATACTCGCTACAAAACTGCCACAGCGCCCAACAAACCTGCTGGAAGAAATAATATGCGATGCAGACTTATTCCATTTTGGAACAGATGATTTTACGGAGAACAACAAGCGCATGCGCAAAGAAGCCAAACTGCTTTACCATAAAGATTTCACAAAAGAAGAATGGCGGAATAAAACAATAGAACTTTTACAATCGCATAATTATTTTACAGCGTATTGCCGCAATACACTGAATGAAAAAAAGCAGGCAAACCTGGATGCATTATTAAATAAACAACATAAAGCTGACATGCAGGATGAAGACAATAAACCCGCTGCCGAAACAATAAATACGGCTGGCAGCAATAAAGCAAATAAAGAAAAACGGCCAGACCGTGGTATAGAAACCATGTTTCGCGTGGCATCGAGCAACCACCAGAAACTAAGCGATATGGCCGATAATAAATCACATATCCTCATCACCGTAAATTCAATCATTATTTCGGTGGTTGTAAGTTTATTGTTGCGCAAGCTGGATGAGAACAATCATCTTATTATTCCTGCCATTATACTGCTGCTGGTAAGCCTTGTAACCATTGTTTTATCTATTCTTGCAACAAGGCCCAACATACCAAACGGAACGTTTACACAACAGGAACTGGATGATAAAACAACCAACCTTTTATTCTTTGGCAATTTTTTCAGGATGAGCCTGAACAGTTATAAAGAAGGCATGCTGCAGATGATGAATGACCATGATTTTTTATACGGCTCTTTAATAAAGGATATTTATGCTCAGGGCGTGGTGCTTGGAAAGAAATACAAATTATTGCACGTGGCATATAACGTATTTATGTTTGGCCTGATTATTTCAGTTGTGGCGTTTATTGTTGCCTCAATCATTACCAGTTAATTTATTGTGCAAGGCGCCCGGCGCCTGTTCTCACCGAAGTTTAATATTAGTTTTATACATGATGGGATCAACATTTTTCAGCAGGGACATAAGCTGGCTTTCATTTAACGGGCGGGTACTGAATGAAGCATTGAATGCCCATTTATTATTGGGTGAACGGCTAAAATTCCTTTCCATTTTTTCTTCCAACCTGGATGAATTTTACCGCGTGCGCATACCTGCTTTAATGGCTAAAAGCCTGTATGCCTCCGGCAAAAACACCTCTGCGCCTGAACTGCAGCATGCAGTACCGGAATTTGATGAAGCAGGAAATATCATCCAGCAGCAACAGGAACATTATGGCGATATTCTTGTAAACAAATTAATTCCTTTACTGGCTGAACAAAATATAACCTGGCTGTATAACAAGGTAATCCCGGCGTGGCTGAATAACACATTACAGCAATACTTTTTTTCGGCCGTTGCAGCCTATGTGCAGGTAAAATATCTATCGGCCAAACCTGATTTCTTTCCGCAAAACAATAAACTCTATTTCTTTGTTTCCTTTAAAAGCCTGAACGAAGAAGCAGCCATTATCAATATTCCGTCCGATGAACTGCCCAGGTTTTTTTCTGTTGAAAAAGATGGGCGGCAATACATTGGTTTTATTGATGACATCCTAAAACAAAACCTTGAATATCTTTTTCCCGGTAAAATAATTGAACATTGCTTCAGCTTTAAAATAACCCGCGATGCGGATTTGAATTTGGAAGATGAATTGCCGGAAAACCTTGCGGAAAAAATTGAAAAGCAGGTAGCGAAAAGGGATTTTGGCATGGCAACAAGATTATTGCACGAAAGTAAAATCCCGCTGCGCCAATTGCAGCTTTTGTGCAACCAGTTTAAAATATCAACTGCCAATACCATTGAAGGCGGGCGCTACCACAACCTGAAAGATATTATGGCTTTGCCCCTGCCAAAGCATTTGTTTGATGCAAAGCAATATGCCTTATGCCTGCCATTAAACAATTCAACCCTGCATGACCTTATTCTTGAAAAAGACATCATGCTGCATTCACCTTACGATAATTATGATACGGTTCTGCGTTTTTTTAATGAGGCTGCCATTGATGAACAAACAGAAGAAATTTATATTACGCTGTACCGCATTGCCACCAATTCAAGAATTGCCCATGCATTAATAACGGCTGCAAAAAACGGCAAAAAAGTTTTCGTATTTGATGAACTGAAGGCAAGATTTGATGAAGAAAACAATTTACGCTGGGCAAAAAAAATGAAGGATGCCGGCGTTAAAGTTATTTACAGCATCCCCAAGCTGAAAGTGCATGCAAAAATTGCGTTGGTGAAAAAGAAAGATGCAAAACATGTGGCCTTATTAGCAACTGGTAATATGAATGAAACCACTGCAAGAATTTACACAGACCACCAGTTATTCACGGCATACACGCCAATAATACAGGAGCTGGAAATGCTGTTTCATTTTTTGAATAAGCGAAAAAAGCCCGGCGCCGGCGACGAGTTATCTTTTGAGCATTTGCTGGTAGCGCAGTTTAATTTGCAGGAAAAATTTTTATCATTAATTCAACAGGAGACAGACAATGCAAATAAAGGGCTGCCGGCTTCCATCACCATTAAGCTAAACAACCTTGAAGAACAAACTTTAATTGATAAACTGTATGAGGCTTCGAATGCCGGTGTAAATATCAATTTAATTGTGCGCAGTATTTGTTGTTTGGTTCCGGGCATTAAAGGCATGAGCGAAAATATTTCTATAAAAAGAATTGTGGGCAAATACCTTGAACATGGCCGCGTATTTATATTTCATAACAGTGGCGATACAAAAGTTTTTGCCGGTTCTGCCGACTGGATGAACCGCAATATTTATACACGCATTGAAGTTTGTTTTCCTGTGTATGACGCAGCCATAAAACAGGAATTGATTGATATAATAAACATACAGTGGAGCGATAATATGCAGGCGGTTTATATTGATGAACATCTGAACAACATTCCTGTTATAAGGCATGGAAATGAAAAGCAGGTAAATTCACAAAAGGATATTTATAATTATCTCGAACAAAAACAGGTGCATGAAACGTCCATGTAAGATGTATTTCACGCAGGGGAATGCCTGCCGGCGAGGCAGGTACATGGTGAGGTTCTCCCGAAGCAAGTTCGGGACAGGCATGAGGCCATTAAAAAACAAACTTGAACGAATGAAACCGAGCATGATAATTTTTTCTCACACAGGGGAATGTGCATAGCGAGGTTCCACGAGGCAACTGAAAAAACAAACTTGAACGAATGAAACCGAGCATGATAATTTTTCTCACACAGGGGAATGTACATGGCGAGGTTCCATGAGACAACTGAAAAACAAATATGCACGAATGAAAGGATTGTGCAATTATATATTGTTTTCATTAAGCGCATTATTGGCTTGCGGGCAGCAGGCACAAACAAATAATGAACAAGGTTTATTTGCAGGGCATTATGATGTAAATAAACCTGCGAAGGTTTTTAAGATGCCAAAGGAACTGGATGAAATTTCAGGTATAACATTTCATTCAAAAGCATCAAATATTATTTATGCTGAGCAGGATGAAGAAGGAAAAGCGTTTGCCTGTAATCTGAATGATGGCAGCATACGCAAAACAAAGTTTGCCGGCAAAGGCGATTATGAAGATATACAATTGCTCAACAATTATATTGTTATGCTGCGCAGCGATGGGGTTTTATATACTTTTCCATTCAATGATATAAACGCAGAAGCATCTGCCAATACAAAAGAGTTTAAACACATTTTGCCCGGCGGAGAATATGAAGGCTTATATGCGGATAACAAAACATCAAAATTGTATGTACTTTGTAAAAATTGTGCCGAAAAGCAGGACAAAACAACAACAGTTTATACACTGTCAATGGACAATAATGGCACTGTGCAATCAGAAAGTAACACAACCATCAATGTAAAATCAATTGCCGAAAAAGCGGGGCTTAAGAAACTTAGTTTTCGCCCGTCAGCATTCACGAAAACACAGGATGGCAATGAATGGTTTATTCTTTCATCAGTGAATAAACTTATCGTTCGCACATCTGCTGATTTTACTGTGAAAGAAGTGTATAATCTTGATGCATCAGTCTATAACCAGCCGGAAGGTATTGCGCTGGATGCAGCAAATAATCTATACATTTCAAATGAAAAAGGGACCAGCCAGTCGGCAACGATCGTAAAAATACCATACCGGAAGCAGGGGTAAAAAGAGGGGCTAATTAATATTTTTAGATGCTATGTCATTTTCTAAATTTACCAAAAACCAAGGGCCGTAGTCCCGGCTCATTTTGTAATAATGAACTTTAGTCCATTGAATAAATGCAAACATTACTAAAAGGAGAGCCATAGGCTCGGTGCATGTTGTTGCAGGAATTTGAGATTAACTATGATGAACAGTATATTTTTCATGATTTGATATAAAATAAAGCGCCTTTTTGATAGCATGTATCGTACCCACGGCACTCGCAGAGCCTTGAACGCTTCATAACACCGGAATAAATTCCGGCGTTACAAAATGGCATCAGGCCTACGGCCTTATCAGTATAAAAAATACTATGGTATTGTTAGATAAACATTCTTTGTTAAGGCAGGGCAAACGCATTAAAATTTTAAATGTATAAAAAGAGGCATAACCTCGATATATTTTGTAACAACGGACTTTAGTCCGTTGAAAAAAACAAAAAAGCGGTCAGAGAGCCGTAGGCCCGGTTCATAATGTACTATACTTATGGCACTCTTTTTAATTTTGTGCTTTGTAAAACCGTGCTGAAGCATGGCATTGCAAAATAAAAACGAGCCTACGGCCCTATAAGATTTGATGCGTTTGCCTTGTTTGTCACGGGTAAACTATCAATAGCATAGAAGGTTAATTTTTTATAGTGCATCAGAATATTATTTAGCCAAAGGAACAATTATTATGATGAGACTTTTACTGTCATTCTTCTTCATCGCAGCAGTTGCAGCAGCATATTCGCAGGATAGTATTATGCACAGGATGATATTTATTGGCGATGCCGGCGAAATTGACGACCAGCAAAGCAATGTTATTGGCAGCGCCGCACAAAAAGTGCTTGCCAATAAAACAACGGTTGTATATGTTGGCGATAATGTTTACCCCACAGGCATGGGCCTGCCCGGCAGTAAGGAAGAAGAACAAACCAAAAATATTTTACGGGCGCAGTATCAGCCTATGCGCAGCAATCAGGCCGCTGTTTATTTTTTGCCGGGCAATCATGATTGGGACAGGATGGGCAAGAATGGCCTTGCCAAAATGAAAGCGCAATGGCGTTTTATAGAGCAGCAAAATGACAGTTTATTAAAAGTGGTTCCGCCAGACGGTTGCCCCGGGCCTTATGAAATTAACATCAATGATCATTTGGTAATTCTGGCCTTTGATAGTGAATGGTGGGTGTTCAAACATAATAAAACAAATGCAGAAGCTGATTGCGATTGCAATACGAATGATGAAGTAATTGCCAAACTGGAAGAACTTTTTTATAAGAACCGTTATAAAACTATTCTGCTTGCCGGCCATCATCCTTTTAAAAGTTATGGCCATCATGGCGGGTATTATGGATGGAAAGATCACATTTTCCCGCTAACTGCTGCCAATAAAAGTTTATATATACCTATGCCGGTTGTTGGTTCATTGTACCCGTTATTGCGCAAACTATTTGCAAATCCTGAAGATGCAATCCATCCCTGGTATAAGGATATGATCAATCGCATGAACAACGTGTTCGACACGTTTCCAAACCTTGTGCATGTCGCCGGCCATGAGCATGGCATGCAGTTTATTAAAGAAGGCAATAACATACAGGTGGTAAGCGGCGCCGGCGCTAAAGAAACGTTTGTAAAAAAAGGCAGGTATTCTATGTATGCGCAAACCGCGCCGGGTTATGTTGTTGCCGATCAGTTGTTGGATAACAGCTTAAGGTTTACTTATTATGTTGCTGAAACTGACAGCGGCTTTAAAAATGTTTTCAGTTATATGTTTCATTACACGCCAATAAAACAACAGGAAGAAGAAGCTATTGATAATATTCCGGAAGACAGTGTTACAGTTGCTGCGCATCCTTCATACAATTCCGTCAGCGGGTTTCACCGCTGGTTGTTTGGCGAGAATTACCGCAAAGAATGGGCAGCACCAACAACATTACCGGTTATAAAAATCTCTGCTGAAAAAGGCGGCTTAACGCCCACACAGCGCGGCGGCGGCCATCAGTCTTATTCATTAAGGCTGGAAGATAAAGATGGCAAAGAATATGTGCTGCGCAGCGTGAATAAATACCCGGAAGTTTTATTGCCGCAAACATTGCGGCAAACGTTTGCCGGCGAGTGGATTAATGATGCCATGAGCGCCCAGCATCCATATTCCGCACTGGTTGTGCCAGTATTAGCACATGCTGTGAATGTGCCGTACACAAATCCTGTCATTGGCTGGGTGGCGCCTGATAAAAAATTGGGCATGTACACAAACACATTTGTCAACACAGTTAACCTGCTGGAAGAACGTGAGCCGGAAGGGAAGTCAGACAAAACGGAAAAAATGATGCGCAGGCTGATTGATGATAACGATAACAACTTTGATACAGCGCTTTTTTTACGTGCAAGGTTATTGGATGTTTTAATGAATGACTGGGACCGGCACAATGACCAGTGGCGCTTTGCTTATAAGAAAAATGATAACGGAGGCAGAAGGTATTTTGCCGTGCCAAGAGACCGTGACCAGGTTTTTTATGTGAATGAAGGTTTGCTGCCCGGAGTTTCCTCCCTGCCCTGGTTTTTATGGTTTATGCAGGATTATAAAAAGCTGCGCAACGTAAACGATTTTATGTGGGAAAGCAGGGAACTGAACAGCCGTTTTTTAAACCAGTTGAATCATGCGCAATGGATGGGTATCGTAAACAATTTTGTTGCTGCAGAAAACGACAGCGTATTAAATGCAGCTTTAAAAAAATTGCCGGCCAGCGCTTATAATATTCGTTACAGCACACTATTGAAAAACCTTCAGAACAGAAGGGCTGTATTGCCCAAAGCATTTGATGAATATTACGCCTTCATCAACAAAATTGTGGATATACAAACATCAGACAAGAATGAACTGGTAGAAATAAAAGATACTTTAAACGATAATGTGCTTGTTAGCATTCACAAACTTTCCAAGGAAAGAAATGTGAAGCAGCAATTGTATTATAAGGCATTTGATCCATCCGTTACAAAAGAAATAAGATTGTATGTGAATGATGGAAATGACAGCATAGTTTTCAATACAATCAACAAAAAAATATTGATAAGGGTGATTGGCAAGGGTGATAATAAAACCTATAATGTGAAGCAGGTAATTAAAAAACCAGTCATTTATAATTATACCAATAACGTAAGCATTTCCGGTGATGCCGGTAAATTGCGCAGGCATTTTTCAAACGATTCAGCCAATACGGCATATATCCCTGTTGATTTATATAACCGGTGGCAGCCGTTGCTTGTGGCCGGGTATAATATTGATGACGGCGTCATCTTCGGCGTCGGCTTTAAATACACGCATAAAGGTTTCAGGAAAACGCCCTGGGCCAGCGTACAGCAGTTATCTGCTGCGCATTCTTTTTCCACATCTGCCTTCAGGATTAATTACAGCGGCGAGTGGAAAGATGCTATCGGGAAAGCCGATCTGTTATTGAATGGCATTGCAAAAGCGCCGGATAACACGCAAAATTTTTTTGGTGCCGGCAATGAAACTGTATTTAATAAAACAGGCGACTACAAAAGGTATTACCGTGCACGTTTCGATTTATACACGGCAGATGCGGCTTTGCGCCGAGGCAATGCAACAAGTGTTTCCATCGGGCCATCATTTCAATATTATCGTTTTGATGCAGATGAGAACAAAGGAAGGTTTATTGAGCATACATCCCTGTTAAATACGTATGACAGCGCAACCATATTGAAAGAGAAATTCCATATTGGCGCAGTTATAAATTTTACAAGTGATTCGAGGGATAATAAAATGCTGCCAACTTTTGGCGCATACATAAACGTGCGCATACAATCGTATGCAGGATTGAACGATTATTCCAATGCATTCACGCAGATAATACCGCAGTTGACTATTTACAGAAGCCTTACCACCAGCGGGTCTGTTGTATTGGCCAACAGGCTTGGCGGTGGTATTACGTTTGGCAAACCGGCATTTTATCAGTTGCTTTTTTTGGATGGCAAAAATAATTTATCCGGTTACAGGCAATACCGGTTTGCAGGCGATCATATACTGTACAATAACCTTGACATACGCATTAAAATTAAAGATGTTGCCAGTTATGTATTGCCTGGCCAGCTTGGGCTTACCGGCTTTTTTGATGTTGGCCGTGTTTGGGTAAATAAGGAGCACAGCAGCAAATGGCATAATGGTTATGGCGGCGGCATTTATTTTGCGCCGGCACAATTATTTCTTTTAAGTGCAACATTGGCTTATTCAACAGAAGGATGGTATCCTTACCTTTCATTTGGTTTCAGGTTTTGAGCATTTATAAGACATCTTGTCGGCTTTTTGCCGCAAATAAAATTTGCACAATATTTATGGGTTAATAACATCCTTTACAGATTACACCATGCAGTATAAAATAGTTCATATTTATCCTTCAGATGATTTTTTGAATGATGATAACACACTTATCTCCTTTAAAAAATTTGTTGATTTTCTTCATGAAAAATTAAAGGAGGGCGATTCCCTTAAATCAAAGTTTTTCAGGTTCGTGCTCAGGCATTTTAAACGTTACCCGGAACTGCTTAAGCCGTTCAGCATTTATGACCTTAAAAATTACAGCCAGGTTTTTACGTTGCTTGAAGGTGTGATAGTGCCAAACCTGGTTAATGAAAAAGCGTATGCATTATCATTGGGGGTGCCTTTAAACCCGGTTTTCTTTTTACAAACAACCGCATTTAATGACTTGGTTCAAAACAGACTGAGCGATATAACTTCTGTGGACGACAATAAAGAGCGGAAAGAATTGATACGATACAGGCGCAGGAAAGTAGCTTATGATCTTATACTTGAACGGCTTTATAATTTTGAGCCGCTGGTTAAGGAAGAATTAGTGCATACGCGAACCGATACAGCAACAAATCTTACCAAATACTTCACCTTAAATATTGACAACCGTTTTGTAGATGTTGCATGCACAGGGCCGTTGCCGCAAATAAATATAAACCTGGTGCAGCAGCAATTAGCCAATGCCGGCACCATAGAAGAAGTTGAAAAAATATTGCCGCTGAAACAGTTTTCTTTTTCAGGTTTCTCCGTGGTTACAGCAAGCGATACAACAGCCAAATATGCATTGCATAAAATACGCAGCGCCATTATAAAGCATACGCCCGGCGATTATATTGAAACCTATACAGCAATTATTGATCTGCTCAGGCAAATGTGCGGCAAAGAAGGCATAACGTTTGGCCTGTTGCCTTTTTTAAAACTGAATGGCCGGCTTGTATCTTATTACAGTAATTATAAGCACAGCGTTATTATAAATATCTGCAACCAATTAGCTATTTCCGAAAAGGCATTTCTTGAATGGATAAACAGCTATTTTGAAAACCCCCGCACATTAATAAAAAAGAATTGCAGCATAGAAACCCGGGGCGCCGATGCCGTATATAAAGCCTTTGCGCAATCCGGGTATAATGGTTATGCGATTGTACCGGTTTTTTATAACAATGAGGTGGCCGGCGTGCTGGAGGTAAGTGTAAAGGACACTGCCCTTTTAAATGAAATTTTATTTACACAGATAGATGCCGCCCTTCCTGTTTTAGGCCAGTTGATGCACCAGAGCCAGACTGAATTTGCAACCAGCATTACAAGTGTGATTACGAATAATTTTACAACCATTCAGCCTTCCGTGCTTTGGAAATTTAACCAGGTGTCATGGGAATATTTAAAGAATACCGATGCTGATTCCATGAAGAAAATGGAAGAGATACGCTTCGACAACCTGCATCCCTTATATGGCGCCGTTGACATTCGCAACTCAACTATTGAAAGAAACAATGCCCTGCATAAAGACATGCGCTATTATTTTAAGATGGTGAAAAGTTTCCTGAAGGAATTGCAGGTGCAGGATGCCGCAAAGGTGCATGCACTGACAGAGGAAGCAAACAATTTCCTGGACCTTACAGAATCATCTTTTACAGGCAATGAAGAGGCCCTGATAGACGGCTTTATGGAAAACCTTAATACCTGCTTGAAGGAAGTGGAAGCCAGCCCCGGCACACACAACACAAACCTTATAAACACTTATTACAGGGATATAGACCTGAAACACGGCAAAGCTTATAAAAACAGGCGCGTGCTTGAAAACTCCATGCAATGCATAAACTTTATTATTTCAGAGCACTTTACCAAAATGCAGGAAGACCTGCAAAAAAAATACCCCGTTTATTTTGAAAAGATAAGAACGGATGGTATTGAATATGATATATACATAGGGCAGTCCATTTCGCCGGAAAAGCCTTATCAAAAAACATATTTGAGTGCGTTAAGGTACCTGCAGCTTGAAAATATGGCTGCCGTTGCCAAACTTGTATATGCATCTGCCCAATCCCTGCCGGTTCATTTGCAAACCACCCAGCTTATTTACGTAAATGCATCTTCCATAACCCTCACTTTCCGGATGGATGAAAAAAGGTTTGATGTGGAAGGCGGTTACAATGTACGCTATCACATTATAAAGAAACGCATTGACAAGGTGCTTATAAAACAAACCGGCGAAAGGCTTACACAACCTGGCAGGCTGGCCATTATTTATACGCAGCCCCGGCATGAAAAAGAGTACCTGGATTATATAAAGAAACTGCAGGATAAAAATATGCTGCTGCAGGATATTGAATTGCTGGAACTGGAACAACTGCAGGGCGTGCAGGGCTTAAAAGCCATTCGCGTTGGAGTAAACTTTGAAAATTAGAATATTTTTTATCAGATGCTGATATGAATAATTAAAGAATATTTATGCAATGAATGAAGTCAGCAAATCAATTTTCTGTGTCATAAATCATTAGTGTTACCCCAGCTTAAAACTAATCCAACCAATCTTTTTATTCATTGAAAAAAGAAGCATTAAAGGAGAAATTCTTTTTGCAGATGATATATTATTAATAAGTTGCCATAAATTTTATATAGGTGAAGTGTATTTGCTTTTTAAGGATTTTGTTTTTCACGGGCTTATCTTTTATAATAGCCCCGTCCTTGCTAAATGCACAACCTGCGATACCCAGGCCTGTTTTTAAAACTTTTCAAACAACCGGTTTGCCTAATTCAACCATTAAGCAATCCAATTACAATAATCCTTTTCAGCAGCAAACAGACGCTTTTCAAACTAATATGCTGCCAATGGGCGGAACAGCAGAAGATGTTATCAGGCAGGTTAATCAAAACGCAATGCGGGCAATGGGTGTAACAGTTCCCGGACAGCCATCAGCAAACAGTCAACAACAATTACAAGAAATTGAGCAGGATTTAAAACCTGATGAATCCGAAGTAATACTTCGGCGATTTCAATATTATTTGAATTACTTTCTTCAACTAAAGCCTGATAATTTTTCCATTACAAAAGCTGTTTATTTAAGTGAAGCGCCTTTTTACGATAATCCGCCGCCATTTGAAGTTTTTGAAAATTCCATCAAACAAAAAGCAACTATTGTAAAACAAATGCTGGCAAGGGAAGGATTGAGCATAAAGAATAATGCCGCCCTTAACTATGGTATTCAAAAGCTGTTTTCTCAAAACAATGTTTACCATGATGCAAAAACAAATAAAGATTGTACAGTAGAAAAAATCAGTTATGACTTTAATGATTTTTATGGGGAACGTGATTGGACAAAAATGTTTGTTACCAAACTATTGCACACCAATTCAGGGCAATGCCATTCGCTGCCGTTACTGTATTTGTGCATCGCTGAACAGCTTCATGCAAAAGTCTATTTATCATTAGCCCCCAATCATTCTTTCATTCAATACTTTGATAGCAAGGGAATAAGAAGGAATTTTGAAACTACAAACGGCAATCTGGTAAGTATTTCATGGATGATGCAATCCGATGCCATCAGTGCAATGGCTTTAAAGAACAGAACTTATCTTGACACACTTTCTCAAAGACAACTATTTGCACAATGTTTGGCAGATTTTCAAAATTCTTACATAGCTAAAAACTGGTTTGATAATTTTACAAATCAACTCACGCAGAGAATATTATCAATAGACAGTACTAACATTAATGCTTTAATGACGAATGCAAACGCAGCGCTTTATCAGTACCGCCGTTTATCAGACCAATAGGGCATCCTACACTGGAACAATTTAAGCAATATCCACAATTGGAAGCAGCATACAATACATCAATAGCAGCGCAGAAAAAGGTAACTGCAAGAGGCTATCAGGATATGCCAAAAGAACAATACATTGAATGGCTGAAATCAATTGACAGGGAAAAAGAAAAATTAAAACAGGCTTCAAATTGAAATTATAAATTTACACCACGATAAAACCAATAATTTATGCAACCTAAAACTTTATTCATTGCAATTTTTGCTTTGCTGGTTGCTTTTGCAACCCATGCCCAAGACCATAATCCTTATAAAGATATAGGGAAACAAGGCAAAGTGCTTACTGTTACCAACGGCGAGTATGATGAATTTTTTGATGAGGACAGTATACAGCAAGTTGGCTCTGCGTTAGTGAATATAAATACCATGCAGTTAGTAAAACTGAAGCTAACGCCAGAAGAACAAAAGCAATTTGATAATTCTTCCAGTTCAAGATTTTTGAGTGTTGACCCTCTAACCAGTAGCTTTCCAGAGCTAACGCCATATCAATATGCTTCTAACAATCCTATTATGAATATTGATTTAGAGGGTTTAGAGGGGATAGCAGGCAATATGGCCAGCCCGGGTAAATGGCATATACCAGGAGATGCCAATGATGATGGGCATTTGACGAAGCAGGAATTGAAAGAGGGTGGTACAATTATGACTGCAACAGCTTTATTGCCAGTAGAAGTATTTGTAACAAAAGGATGGATTACAAGAACTTTGTTTGCGTCTCAAATTGCGGGAGCATTTGAACACAATAGAGCAAAAACTCCCGAAGCAAGAACTGCACAAGACCAAAGATCAAAAGACGCTTTATCAAATGCATTTTTAACTTGGGGTGCGGGAAAAATTATTGGAACAAGCCTGAATTTTTTCAAAGGCCCGTTAAAAGAGTCTGTAAACTATTTATTTAGAGGTACAAGCGAAGGTTTTGAGGGATCTCCCCAACTTCAAAAAATAGGCATAACTCCAACAAGTTCAGATCCAGTAGTAGCAACAATTTTTTCAATTAATTCCAAGAATTATGGCAATGGCGTTTTGCAAGTTGCCTTACCAAAAGATTTACAAGGAGTAGAATATACTGGAAATGTATTACAATCTATGGAAAAGGAAATAGGTGTTGGATTAAAACCCGCAGAATTTGCACAAAAGACGAGCATAACGATCACTTCTGATCAGGCTCGCGATATTTTAAAAAATATGGGTATAAACCTGCCTGCAAAAATTTCAACTGAAGATATTAGTTCTGTTATAAAAAATACTCCAAGACTATCAGAATCGCAGATAGACGAATTTTATAAGCAAGCAAGTAAAGTAAATAAATAAATCTTAATGCAAAAAAGCAAATTGAAAATAGTTGGTATAGCGAGCGATGATTTGATGCGAAAGCATAAAATATTCTACAGTAAAGCGATTACTCCCAATGAAATTCTACTTTTCTGTGATTATTCAAGTATTGATATTCCAATTGGATATGAATTTAATTTTATAGAGAATTCAGACTGGACTGTATTATTTTCAGGAACTATTAGGTTAAAAGAAATTACGCAAGAATTTATGTTGCCTTATGACCAAATACCCAAAGGGCATAAATCAATTTGTAAGTTTGAATTTATAAATACTAATGTTCCAAAACTGCTTTTAGATTTACCAACAATAAGCGACTGGTACGAATCAAGCCAGTACTTGTACTTTGTTCAGGGCAATAACTAATGAGAGGTAAAGCAATTCGATATAAAATTTATTGCCTTACTGCAATAGCAGCAGTATTTTCTATAAACTGTTTTTCGCAAAACGATTCTTTGTCAAACAAACAGCTTTTCTCTTTGTATCAATCAACATATAATTCATTACAAGAATTAATTCTTAAAAATTCTTCCTTCAAACAAGCGGTTTTTATAACAGAAAATCGTTTTCTTAATCAGCAAGTACAGGATTCAGCATTTTTTAGCTCCATAAATGATTTTGCACAAATTTGTAAACAGTATAATAACGTGCAAAAGCTAAATGATTATAGATTTCTCGATACAGGCAATTTTAAATTAAATTTTTCTGTTTATTCTTTTATAGCTGACACCATAGCATTTATTGAAAATAGTGCTAAACTAAGTCATTTACTACCTTTCCGTTATTCCTTCACTGATCCTCTTGGCAAGCAGGACTGGGGCAATATGTTTGTAACAAAACTGCTTGCAACACATGAAGGCAACTGCCATTCGCTGGCATATCTGTATAAAATATTAGCCGATGAAGTGGGTGCAAAATGCTGGCTTTCACTTGCACCCAATCATATCTACATAAAGAATTACAGTGATAAAATTGGCTGGTACAATACAGAACTTACAAGCGGCACATTCCCTACAGATGCATGGGTAATGGTTACAGGCTATGTAAATCCCGAAGCCATTAAAAGCGGTTTATATATGGACACATTAAGCAATCAACAATCTATTGCATTATGTGTTCTTGATCTTGCAAAAGAATACGAATTTCAAACGCATAACTATTACGACGGCTTTATTTTAAAATGCTGCGATTTGGTTTTGCAATATCATCCGGTAAACCCGATGGCTTTACTGCTAAAAGCAGAAACACTTAAAAAAATATACCTGCACGAACGCGAAATAAAATTTCCAAAGCCAACTGTTACATTCAATGAAATGCAAAATGCCTACATTACATTAGCAAAACTTGGTTACCGTGAAATGCCGGAAAAGATGTACCAGCAATGGTTAAAAGAAATGACAATTGAAAGAGAAAAATATGCGAACAAAAAAGTTACAGAAGCAGCAACAAAGAAATAAACCAACGTAGCAATTCAAATCCTGCGGGAGCCGCCATTAAAATTTCAATGGCCATGTCAGCAAACATTAATCATTCAAGCCCTTGCCATCAAGTATTTGCTGTGCATACTTTTCAATTCTCGACTCGCGCGTTTTGGATTGCCTGGGTTGTGCAAAATAAAAAAGATAAGCCCTTTGCCTGCCGGGCGTTAATGCCTCAAAGGCTTTTTGCAGGGTTTTGCTTTTATTTAATTTTTTTTGAAATTCTTCCGGCACTTCAAAGTCTGATGTCTTTTTCAGCTTTACTTTCAGGCCTGCTTTTTCTACCTCAATGGCTTCATAGATGTATGCTTTTAAACGATGTTCCATTGCCTTTATTTCTTCAACGCTGGCAAACCGGGCCTGCCGTGCAGACTGCACATTTTTTGTTTGCTGGATAAGCATGCCATCTGCGTCCTGCAACAGCGCGCCTTTAAAAAACAGGAACGCGCAATACGCTTTAAACCCATGTATCAGCACAATATTGCCTTGCTGGTATGTGTAGCAGGGGCATCCCCATTTTAATTCTTCCTCCAGCCCGCAGGTAAGCGCTATTGTTCGCAATAACTGGTATTCCTTTTGCCATTTCGTGGCGCCATCAAAAAAGAAATCAGCTTTTGGGTTCGCTTGCATACAATTTGGTTTTCATTATTCTTTTGTTTGCGGGCCTTATGTACCATGATATAACTGTGAGCAACAGCAATAATAATGCAGGAAAAATTTCCTGTATGGCATAGCCGGATGCTATATGCGAAAATACAGCGCCGGACATGATGAAGAAGAAACCGGCATAAGCCCATTCTTTCAGCAGGGGAAACCCGGGAACGAGCACCACTATTACTCCCAGCAGTTTATATATGCCCAGCAATATGGAAAGATAAGGCGGATAGCCAAGATGCGCCATGCTGACTGCACCGCCCGGGCCGTCTTTCGCCTGCGTTAACTGCACCATACCGGTTGAGAACATGCCCAGCGCCAGCCAAATGGTAGTAACCCAATAGATGATCTTATTTCTCTTTGACATGGAAGATTATTTAAGTTTGCCGGCAATATCCTGCAAACGGTTATGCGCCATATTAATGCCCTGTGCAAAGGGCAGCTTAAGCACCTGGTTTCTTTTTTCTGCCGATTCATAGATTACATGTAAATTAAGCCTGCTGGTGTTGTCGCCAAGCTGCTCAAATTCATAAATCTCCAGTTGCACGCCAAAGGGAGTGCCCTCCATTTCAAAGGTGCGCGTGATCTTGCTCTCCGGAATAAAATCGTGAATAACCCCATTGGCCCGGAATGCCATATTGCCTTTGCCATCGCTTGTTTCAAACTGATAGCTGCCCTGCTTTTTGCTTTCCAGTTTCAGCACCTTTGTTCCCATCCATTGTTCAATAATGCCGGGGTCTGCATGCGCCTTAAACAGTAGTTTTACGGGCAGGTCAAATTCCCTTGTGATCATTAAATCCTGCCTGCCTTCTCCGGCAATCACTTGTGTTTTTAATTCCATGATAATTTTATTTTTTGGATTGGTAATCTTTCATAATGGCTTCCAGTTTATTATACCTGTCATCCCACATTTTGCGGAAGGGCTCGATAAAATCGGCTATTTCTTTCATTTTTGGCGGGTTTAAATGATAGTATATCTCCCTGCCGTTTTGCTGCTGCTGCAGCAATTCGCATGCAGTAAGTATCTGCAGGTGTTTTGAAACGGTGGGCCGGGCTGTGTTAAAGTTAGCCGCTATGGCGCCCGCCGTCATTGCCTGGGCAGCCACCAGCAATAATATCGCCCTTCTTGTAGGGTCTGCTATGGCCTGGAATACATCTCTTCTTAAATTCATTGCGTAGCTATTTGACTACAAAAATATGCGTAGCTATTTAACTACACAAATTTTTTTAAACTTTTTGAAACCTTTTCTGACAGGATTTTTATTTATTCTATTTCCATCCGCCGCCTAAGGCCCTGTATAATTCCACGGTGGCCTGCAGTTGCTGCAGCTTATCGCTTATATTGCTTAGCTGGGCAGATAAAAGGCTGGTTTCGGCGGTAAGCACATCTGTATAGTTTACAGTTGAAGTATAACGCAATAACTCTTTTGTATAATCAACCGCCTTGTTTAGTGAAGCTATCTGCTTAACCCTTGATTCATTCAGCGCAGCAGCATTCTGATAACTATACAAAGCGTCTGCCACCTCCTGGCTGGCGGTAAGCATGGTTTGCTGAAAGGTATATAAATACTCTTCCTGTGTGGCTTCTGCCTGTTTCAAACGCTGTTTGTTCAGCCCCTGGTTAAAAATCGGCTGGGTTAAACCACCAATAAGGCTCCCGTAAAAAGTGCCGTCGAAAAAGCCTTTTAATGTATTAGCGGTTGCCCATCCGCCGGAGCCTGTTATGGTTAAAGAAGGATAGAAATAAGTGCGTGCCACATTGGTTAGCTCAAATGCATTGCGAAAGTTATATTCAGCTTCCTGCACATCGGGCCTGTTTCTTAACAATTGCAAAGGAACGCCCGTGTGCAAATCATTATTCGTAACCTGCTCATCCAATGTGCTGCGGGGTATGCTGCCCGGCATCCGGCCCAGCAAAACACTGATGGCGTTTTCTGTTTCGCGAATGCTTTTTTCCACGGTTGTTGCCTCTATTTGCGCTGCATACATATTGGCTTCGCTCTGCACCACATCGGCGCCGTTCAGCACGGCATATTCTTTTAATTGTTTTACGGTAGCCGTATCGCTCTTTCTTATTTCGATAGTTTGCTTTGCAATGCTTAACTGTTTATCGTAAGCCATCAATGCATAGTAATTGCTGGCCACAGAGGCTACTATCTCCGTTTGAACAGCGCGCTTATAAGCATCGCTCGACAAGAGTGCAGCTATATATGCTTTTTTGGTGCTTTTAAGCTTGCCCCACACATCTGCCTCCCAGCTTACTGATGCCGTTAATGCGTATTGGCGAACTAAAGGCGTTGCAGAAACATCCTGGTTATAAGCTTTTAATTGCGCTATTGATGATTTGCTTAAAGTATAGTCCGCATCTGCACTTACATCGGGCAGAAAGGCAGCCTTACTTTGCCGCACATTGGCCTCAGCATATTTAATCCTGGCAACGGCAACTTTAACATCAAGGTTGTTATAGAGCGCCTGCTGAATAAGCCGTTGCAGAATGGTATCGGCAAACATTTGTTTCCATGGAATATCGGCAATAGATGTGGTATCGGTACTGTCGCTGCCCCTGTAATTTTCAGTTACAGGCGCAAACGGGCTTTGATAACTGTGCGTAACCCTGCAGGCCGCTACAGTAACTGATAAGCCTGTAAAAAGAACAATTTTATTCATCTTCATCTTCCGGAGATTTAGGTTTAACAACTTTTTCCTGCAGGGTTTGAAAAATCACAAACAAAGCGGGTATTACCAATAATCCAAACAATGTTCCTATAAGCATGCCGCCCACCGCGCCGGTGCCAATGCTCTTGTTACCCACCGCGCCTGCACCTGTAGCCAGCATTAAAGGCAGCAACCCGAATATAAATGCCAGCGATGTCATCAATATCGGCCTTAACCTGGCTTCTGCCCCTTCTATGGCTGCATTAATTATAGTAAGCCCGTGCTTTCTTCTTTGCACAGCAAATTCAACAATTAATATCGCATTCTTTGCCAGCAACCCTATCAGCATAATAAGGCAAACCTGCGTGTAAATATTATTATCAATGCCAAAAATCTTATCGAATAAAAAGGTGCCCGAAAGGCCAACCGGCAACGATAAGATAACAGCCAAAGGCAAAAGATAACTTTCATATTGCGCGCTTAAAAGGAAATACACAAAAATCAAACATAACAGGAATACGTAAGCCGACTGGGCGCCTGTGCTTAATTCTTCCCTTGTTATGCCGGAGAATTCATAACCATAACCGGCAGGCAACGTTTGTGCTGCCACCTGCTGTATGGCTTTAATGGCATCGCCGGAACTGTAGCCATCATTGGGTGCACCCGTTACAGACATAGAAGAAAACAGGTTGAACCGCGATATGCTTTCGGGGCCATACACGCGCTTCAATGTTACAAAGGTGGTTAATGGCGACATATCACCGCCTGATGTTTTCACCTTCACATTATCAAGGCTGGCCTCGCTCGTTCTGTATTTATAATCGGATTGAATAATAACGCGGTATTGTTTACCAAATTCATTAAAGTTTGAAACATAAGAACCACCAAAATAACCCTGCATAACGCTCATGATAGATTCCGGCGAAATGCCGGCCTGCTTTGCTTTTGCCACATTAACCGAAACCTGATACTGCGGAAAATTCGGGTTGAAGGATGTAGTGGCATATTGTATTTCGGGGCGCTTTGCCAGCGCTGCCAGAAACGCCTGGCTTACCTTATAAAACGCCTGCGTGGTATGGCCGCCTTTATCCTGCAACTGAAATTCAAAACCGCCACTGGCGCTAAAGCCCTGGATGGTGGGCGGAGACAGGAAAATAATGGAAGCATCCCTTATTCCGGCAGTCTTTTTAAATAATTGCTGAATAACGCCGCTTACGCTCTGGTCTTTCTCCTTTCGCTCATTCCAGGGCTTTAATTCCATAATTACCATGCCATACGCGCTGCCTGAGCCCGCAGTGAAATTCTGTCCCACTATCTGCATGGTATTTCTTACAACAGGGATGGAATGTGCAATGCTGTCAATTTGCTTTGTAATTGCATTGGTTCTTTCCATTGAAGAAGCGGGCGGCAGGCTGATGCTCGCAAAAATGGTTCCCTGGTCTTCTGCCGGCACAAATGATGAAGGTGTTGTTTTCATCATAACATACAAGCCTGCGCCAAAGATGGCGATAATTACAAGCGCCAGCCATTTCTTCAACGATAAAAACTTAACCCCTGCTTTATACCTGCCCCTTAATGCTTCAAAAGATGTATTGAAAGCTGCATAAAAACGTTGTACAAAACCTTTTGGTTTTGTTTTTTCATGATGCGGTTTTAAAAACAATGCGCTTAATGCAGGGCTTAAGGTTAAGGCATTAATGGCAGATATAATGATGGCCACGGCCAGCGTTAAGCCAAACTGCTTATAGAATACGCCGGCCGAACCGGTGATAAAGGTTACCGGCACAAACACTGCCGACATAACCAGGGTGATAGAAACAATGGCCGTGCTTATTTCGCTCATGGCGTCTATAGCTGCTTTGCGCGATGATTTATAACCCGTGTCTAACTTGGCGTGCACAGCTTCCACCACCACAATGGCATCATCCACCACAATGCCGATAGCCAGCACCAGGGCAAACAGCGTAAGCAGGTTTATGCTGAAGCCAAATAATTTCAGGAAGAAAAATGTGCCGATAATAGCCACCGGAACGGAGATGGCCGGTATGAGGGTGGAACGGAAATCCTGCAGGAAAATGAATACCACAATAAACACCAGGACGAATGCTTCTATCAATGTGCGCAACACTTTCTCTATGGATGCATTCAATACATTGTCCACATCAACCAATACCGTATATTTCAGCCCTTTCGGGAACGATTTGGCAGCATCTTCCAGCACGGCTTTTGTGCCCTCAATCACTTCTTTTGCATTGGAGCCCGCCACCTGCGATACCGCAACGCCCGAAGCCGGCCTGCCATTGGCATAGTTAAAGGAAGAATAGGTTTGAGACCCAAGCTCTATGCGCGCCACATCTTTCAGCAATAACTGGTTGCCATTGCTTAACGATTTAACGATGATGCCGCCAAACTCCTCTTCACTCTTTAAGCGGCCGGTATATTTCATCACATATTGAAAAGTCTGGTTGCTGTTCTCGCCCAGGCTGCCCGGCGCCGCTTCAATATTTTGCTCATCAAGCACCGTTGTTATATCAGATGGCTCAAGGCCATATATAGCCATTACATCCGGCTTAAGCCATATACGCATGGTATAATCTTTCGAGCCGAACACATTCGCATCCCCCACGCCTGTTACCCGCTTTATCTGCGGCACCAGGTTAATGGCTGCATAGTTTTGTATGAAGGTTTGATCATAGGTATTATCATCGCTGTATAAAGCAAATATTAAAAGGTTGCTGCTTTGCCTTTTTGTAACCGTAACGCCAGCCTGCGTTACTTCCGATGGCAATAAACTGGTGGCCCTTGAAACCCTGTTCTGCACGTTCACGGCGGCCAGGTCGGCATTGGTGCCCACCTTAAAATAAACCGTAATGGTGGCCGTGCCCTGGTTGGTGGCGGAAGAAGTCATGTACGTCATGTTCTCCACGCCGTTTATCTGTTCTTCCAGCGGAACAATAACAGAGTTGAGCACCACATCTGCATTGGCGCCGGTATAGGTGGCCGAAACCTGTATGGTAGGTGGCGCAATATCAGGATACTGGGCAATGGGCAGCGATACCAGACCTAATATTCCCAATATGACTATAATAACTGAGATAACCGTTGATAATACCGGCCGCTCAATAAATGTTTTAAGCATGATAGGATAATTTGTTTATTGATGATAACATCAGTTGCGTTCCGGTATGATCTTTTCGCCATCCTTTAATTCATTTGTGCCCTGCAGGGAAATTACATCGCCTGCTTTAAGGCCGCTGTTCACTACATAGCTTTGCCCGTCGGGTGTTGGCGTAACATCAACGGTCGTGCTTTTAACCGTGCTGTCGCTGGCTACAACATATACAAAGTGCTTGTCCTGCAGGTCATACGTGGCGCTTTGCGGAATTACCAATGCACTGTCTATGGTTCTTGGCATTCTTACATTACCGCTTGTGCCGGTTTTAAGTATGCCTAACGGGTTGGGGAAGGTGGCCCTGAAACTTACCGAGCCCGTTTCTGTTGTTACAATACCGCTGGCGGTTTCCACGCGGCCTTTTTCGGTGTAAAGCGAGCCATCTGAAAGTATTAATTCAACGGGCGGGAACTGTTTTAATTTTTCCTGCAGGGTTGCTCCTTTCACCGTTCTTGAAAGATCAAGCAACTGCTTCTCATTTAAGCTGAAATAAGCATACATATTGCCTGATGAGGAAATGGTGGTGAGCGGATCGGTGCTGGAGCTGCTGATATAGCTGCCTTCCTTATTGGGCAGCAGGCCAATTACGCCATTCATAGGGCTGGTGATGACGGTATAACCCACATTGGTGCGGGCATTTGCCACCGCGGCCCTGGCTTCTGCCAGCGCCGCCTTTTTTGCAGCCAGGTCGTACGCTGCAGATTCCAGTTCATATTTGCTGATGATGTCTTTTTCCACCAGCGGCTGCACTTTATTAACGGTCATCTGCGCTGTTGCCAGGTTGGCCTCTGCTGTTTTAACGCTGGCCTCCGCAGAGCGGAGGTCCTGCTCATATTGCGGGTTGCTGATGCGGAAAAGCAACTGGCCCTTCCTAACGGCAGCGCCCTCATCCACATATATTTTTTCCACATAACCATCTATCTTTGGCCTTATCTCCACTACTTTTTCTCCCTGTATAACAGCAGGAAAATCATTGTATAAGGTTACGGTATCTGGCTGTACTGTTGCTACTTTATAAGATTTTGCCTGCGCTGTGGTATTGTTATTTTGCTGCCTGCCGCTGCACGATGCCAGCAGCAATAGTAAAGCAATGCCTGTATAGTACCTGTTCGTATTCATGCTGTAAAATAAAAAGTGTTTGCAAAGAAATTCTGTTGAAGTCTTAATATTTGCCAAAAAAGACGGAACAGGGTTATTACTCGACTAACAGGAAATTTTGAACGATTAAAATCTGGTGCGTTGGTTAAATTTCAAAACCACTATTGTTTGAACAGGCGGTTGAAGTGTTGTAACGCCTTATCTTTCCGGATGGGTTTCAAATAACGCGGATCATCTTCAATTAAATAAAAACAAAAAATGGATAAAAGAATTATAGTAGGCATCAGTGGCGCCACCGGCATTCAATATGGCATACGTGCGCTGGAAATGCTAAAGCAGGAAGGGTATAAAACGCATCTTATTGTAAGCAAACCGGCTGAAATGGTGCGGTCGTATGAAACAGATATTACACATGAGCAGCTTGTTTCGCTGGCGCATCAGATACATGCGCCGCAGGATATTGGCGCCGCGGTGGCCAGCGGATCATTTAAAACGGAAGGCATGCTGATTGCGCCTTGTTCCGTAAGAACCATGTCGGAGATAGCCACCGGTGTAACCACATCATTAATGTCGAGGGCGGCAGACGTGGTATTGAAAGAAAGAAGAAGGCTGGTGCTGATGCTGCGGGAAACGCCTTTGCATCTCGGGCATCTCAGAACGATGACCGCCATAACCGAAATGGGCGGCATTATTATGCCGCCGGTACCGGCTTTATATCTCAGGCCCGAATCCATAGATGAAATGATCACGCATTCTGTGGCAAGGGCATTAGACCTGTTTGGGCTGCATATTGATGTTAAGCGCTGGGATGGGCGGGCTTTAAAGAAGAAACAGGCTGTATGAAATGCACGGGCTCACACATTGTTTGGCCGGCGCACCTGGTTGGAGGCATACACTATATTGAGCCCGTGAATTACCGGAACAGGTAAACCACCTATGGGCCATAGAAACTATACTCCTCACGGGATAAAAATGTGCAATTGTTGATTGGCTGAAGTATAAGCCACCCGAGCTTATTGCAGACTTAACATTAAAACAAAGCATGCATAAAGCATAACCATTTACACGTCATGCCCGGCATAGACCGGGCACCTGCCGCAGCACTGCAAACGCTGCTGATAATTATAAACTAATTTAAAATTTAAGGTCAGATTTCCCCGCCGCGGCGGGGAAATGACGTTTAAGAACAAAAACTAATGTTACAATCTGATAAAGCAAATTCAAAATTAACCATGCACAAATTTATCCGGCGTTTACTATAACATTATTTTTTGTGAAAGTTGAAGGCGCAAACATTTTATTCACAAATAAACAATTCATTTTACACGCTTATTATTTAGATGATGAACATGAAAAAACATTTGACCGTATTTGTTTGCCTGGGCTTTTACCTGCATGCAATATCCCAGAGCGATGTGGCAACAGCAAAGATGATGCATATTACAGTTGACGGGAATAGTAAGGAATGGGGCCCGCTGAATTTTTATGATGAAAAGACCCAGCTAAATTTTGCCATAGCCAACGATGACGACAATATTTATTTCTGCTTTGCTACGGCCACACAGGCCGCGCAAACGAAACTGATGCAGGCCGGCATGAAAATTACGCTCAGCAGGAAAGGCAGGGGCAAAAAGGGAGCATCTGTTTTATATCCTCTGCCCCAATCGAAACAACAACCGCCGGCACACGATTCAGGCTTTGATAAAAACAATCCCCCGGCGCCTGGCGCGCAAAACGCGCCCGACGGCGAAACATTCTGGGATAATTATATTGCGCATCATACCACCATGAAAGCAAGCGGTTTTGCCAATGCCAACGGGGAAATACCAACCAGCGGCACAGGCATACGCGCGGCTGTAAACTGGGACAGTTCTCTAAATATGATCTATGAAATTGCCATTGCAAAAAAAGAGCTCTTTGGAACGGGCTATACAGCAAAAGACCTGTCGGGCAATATAACCCTGAGTGTAGAGCTAAATGGCTTATCCCGTGCAGCCACAGGAGATGCAAAAAGCGGCGGCGCACCACCGGCTGGCGACATGCATGGCGGGATGGAAGGCGGCGGCATGCGCGGAGGAGGCATGCCCGGCGGCGGCTTTAATGGCGGCGGCAGGCCCCCGGGCAATCAGCATGCGAACAGCTCAAACAGTACATCGTTAAATAAAAAAACATCATTCAAACAAAAATTTGTTTTGAATGATGGCAGCAAGGGTTAACCAATATAACTGCGCCCGGATTTATAAATTTCGGTATAGCGCAACGGGTTGTACATACTGCCATACCTTGCAGGCCTCGCTATGAAATACCTGCTGATTGTTTTATTTTTTGTAATGCATTACAACAGCCATGCCCAGGCATTGTGCAAGCGCACCGTAAAGCTCATGGGCAGCCCCTGGGATATTACTATTGTTGGGAAGGATTCTTTAACGGCAGAAAATTATATTGATACGGTTATAAAAGAGGTAACCAGGATTGAATACCTTATCTCCGACTGGAAACCGGAAACACAAATAGCTGCCGTGAACAGGAATGCCGGCATAGCGCCGGTTAAGGTAGATAAAGAAGTGCTGCTGCTTACACAAAGAGCCATTCATATTTCAGAGATAACAAACGGCGCTTTCGACATCAGCTTTGCCGCCATGGAAAAGATATGGAAATTTGACGGAAGTATGACCGAGATGCCATCGCCGGAAGCAGTAAAGAAAGCGGTGGAAAAAGTGGGCTATAAGAACATCGTTATAGATACGGTACACTCCACCATTTTCTTAAAAGAGAAAGGCATGAAGATAGGCTTTGGCGCACTGGGCGAAGGTTACGCTGCTGATAAATGCCGCGATATGATGGTGGCAAAAGGCGTGCAGGCCGGTATTATAAACGGCTCAGGCGATATACGCGCATGGGGCGGCAACCCAAATGGAAAACCCTGGAACATTGGCATTGCAAACCCGTTTAACCCCGGCAATGTATTTGCCATTATACCCCTGCATAAAAGCGCTGTAACCACATCGGGCAGCTATGAAAAATATGCCGAGATACATGGCAAACGCTATGCACATATCATCAATCCCAAAACAGGTTATCCCGTAACCGGCCTGATGAGCGTAACCGTATTTGGGCCGGGCGCAGAAATGTGCAATGCGTTCAGCACGTCCATTATGGTACTGGGAAAAAATGCCGGTTTGCGGCTCTTACACCACTATCCTGAATATAGCTGTGTTATCGTTTCAGATAAAGGAAAGCTGTATGCTTCGCGGGGCTTTGGTTTAAAGAAATACCGTGTAAAGGATTAATAACAACCCGTCAATAGTATCCAGGGCAGACGCATTAAAATTTTAAATGTATAAAAAGAGGCGTAGCCTCGAAAAAATATTGTAAAAACGGGTTTCAACCTGTTTGAAACCACCAAAATGTTGTTGAGAGCCGTAGGCTCGGCCCATTATGTACCGTGCCGCTGGCACTCACCTCTATCAAAATTCATCTATAACCGTGCTAAAGCACGGCTTTACAAAATTGAATCGAGCCGCTGGCTCTTCATAAGAATTTTAATGCGTCTGCCCTTCAATGGTGTCCGGAAAGCATGTGCAGGTAAACATATTTGATTAACTTGGCTGCCGGCAAATGAACGGGCGGCTTCACGGTTGCGTTACATTATGGCCTGACTCCGGGCTTCACCGGAGGTCATCTGTGCACCGTTGCGCAGCTTTGGTTTACGGTTCACCGTTGTTACAATCCATTCAGCAGCTTTTAAAATACCTGTTTATGAAACAGATAAAAAACCCGGCGCCGTTTATAACCATCAGTGCATGCCTGTTATTATGCACGGGCTTCGCCTGCAGCGCCCAATCATCCAAACAATTTCTGCTCGCCTTATCAAAACGCGATCATACATTATCCATCGTTGATGCATCCACATTGCAGGTATTGGGCAGGGTTCCTGTGGGCGATGATCCGCATGAAGTAATAGCATCTTCAGATGGTAAGACAGCGTATGTTTCCATTTACGGCGGCGGCAGCCTGCATACCATTAATGTAATTGATCTCGTGGCGCAAAAACGCCTGGATGATATTGATACCAAACCATTGCTTGGCCCGCACGGCCTTGCTTTCGTTAATAATAAAGTTTGGTTCACCGCTGAAGGCTCTAAAACAATTGGCCGTTATGACCCGTTAACCAAAGCAATTGACTGGGCAATGGGAACAGGGCAGGACAGGACACACATGATTTATGTAACCAATAATGCGAAGAAAATCTATACGACCAATGTGGCTTCAGGCACCGTAAGCATTTTGCAGGATACGCCGGTGCAGCGCGGTAATTTTGCACCGTCCAAAAATGCGCCCAACGGACAACCCAATGGCAATATGCCGCCGCCACCCGCAAATTTTCAGCCTCCGGTCAACGGCGGCCAACGGGAGAACCGGGAACAAACATTAATAACAGTTTCCCATGGTTCAGAAGGCTTTGATGTGTCAGCAGACAGCAGCGAATTATGGACTGCATCAGCAGAAGACGGCAAAATTTATATCATCAACCTTTCCGCAAAAAAACTGGCAGCCACTATTGATGCCAAAGTGAATGGCGCCAACCGCTTAAAATTTACGCCTGATGGCAGGATGGTTTTTATATCAAGCCTCGGTTCCGGCAATCTTGCCGTATTTGACGCCAAAACACATAAGCCAATAAAACAAATCAACACAGGGCACGGCGCTGCCGGCATTATCATGCAGCCTGATAATACACGGGCCTATATTGCCTGCACGGCAGATAATTATATTGCCGTTATTGATCTTAAAACGCTGGAAATAACCAATAAGATTGATGCCGGCGGCGAACCGGATGGCCTGGCCTGGGCAATACAATAATATTCCAGGTTAATACAGGATTGTATCAGGCGGTTAAAACTTTAAGTCAACAGCATTAATATTCTGGTGCTTATACAGGCCGTATAGATCAATGATTTCTAAAAGTGCAGGCAACTTCATTGTTATTCGTACCTGCCATACTATTTTTGGCGCTGCATTTTCAACTTATCCACATAAGTAAAACACATTCATCACAAATACAGCGCGTAACTACTTTTGTTTAAATGGCCTTTCATTACACATATATTTTTCCGTTCCTTCTGGCAGTTGCAGCAATGGTGCAGCTTTGGTATTACCTGCACTTCTTTTACAGGCTGGTGAGCTATCAGCCCAAAGAAAAAACAGCGTCTCAGCAATATCCTGTTTCTGTTATTATCTGTGCAAAGAACGAAGCGGGGAACCTCGTAAATAACCTGCCGGGCATACTGGTGCAGGATTACCGCACCACGCATGAAGTGATCGTGGTGAATGATAACTCAACCGATGAATCAAAGTTCATACTGGAAGAATTTCAGCGGGGATTTAAAAACCTTACCATTATACCGCTAAAGCAGGAAGCCAAAGGCATTCCCGGCAAAAAATTCCCGTTGTCCGTTGGTATAAAATCAGCCAGACATGAGATCGTTTTATTAACCGATGCAGACTGCATCCCGGCCAGCGAGCACTGGCTTGAAAAAATGCAGGACGGCTATGAGCCCGGTATTGAAATAGTATTGGGCTATGGCGCCTATAAAAAATACCCGGGCTTTTTAAACAAGCTCATCCGTTTTGAAACATTTCATACAGCGCTTCAGTATTTTTCTTATGCACTGGCAGGCAGGCCATATATGGGCGTGGGCAGAAATTTATCATACCGGAAAAACACTTTTCTTGCCAATAAAGGTTTTTCAACCATTAACCATATACCAAGCGGCGATGATGATCTTTTCATCAACATGGTGGCCACCAGAACAAATACGGCGATTGTAACAGACCAGGAAGCGCACACATTAAGCGAGCCGCATAAAACCTGGAATAGCTGGATGCAGCAGAAAAACCGCCATTATACAACCGCCAAATTTTACAAGCCGGGACATAAGCGACTGCTTTCTGTGTATGCAACCATGCAAACCATTATTTACCCGTTAACCATTGCAACGGCCATATTCTTTAACTGGTATATTGCCGTAGGCATATTTGCCATGCGGCTTGCCGTGCAGGCTGCAATATGGCATAAAACCATGAAGCGCCTGAATGAAGCCGACCTGTTTCGCTGGTTCTTTGTGTTTGATGCATGGATGTTTGTATATAATCTGTTCTTCTTTCCTGCTTTATTCAGGAGGCCTTCACGCAAGTGGGACTGATCAAAAGCATTCCTTTGTTTTAGTTTAATTTTCTGTCATGCAACATTTTGAACCATGAGCATACGGCGAAGGTGGATAACCCGGCGGGCCTTACAGCAATCTTTTATCAGCGATATAATATCAGTTAATGGAATACATCACGCAATATTTTTCCGGTTTTACAGAGGTACAGTTAAAACAGCTTGAACAACTGCAAAGCCTGTACAGCGAATGGAATGAAAAGATAAATGTTATCTCAAGAAAAGACATTGAACATTTATACCTGAAGCATGTATTGCATGCATTAAGCATTGCTGCTGTCTTTGATTTCGTTGATGGCACTTCTGTTATTGATATTGGCACCGGCGGTGGTTTTCCGGGCATACCATTGGCCATTTATTTCCCCAATGTATATTTTCATTTGGTTGACAGCATCGGCAAAAAGCTGAAAGTAGTGGAAGCGGTTGCGGCGGCCATTGAATTAAAAAATGTAACCGTGCAGCATATCCGCGCCGAAGAAATAAGGAACCGGAAATTTGATTTTGCTGTTTCGCGGGCTGTAGCGCCGTTAAAAGAGCTTTGGAAATGGAGTAAGCCTTTGCTTCAGAAAAATAATAAAAATGAATTTGCCAACGGGCTTATTTGTTTAAAAGGCGGCGACCTGGCACAGGAAATTTTTGAAAGCGGTTTAAAGCCCAATCAAATTCCGCTCGAAGAAATTTTTAAGGAAGATTATTTTAAAGAGAAGTATATGCTGTATGTAAAGGCTGTTTGAGGGTATGCGTGCAAGAGCCCGCGGCGGGTTTGCGCTAATTGCGAGGGGGGTGAGTGGTCAGTTGGGAGTGCCGGCAACTTACACTTTAACCCTAATTATACCGGTCATCTTTTATACCGCGCTTTTTTAAAATGCTTTTAATGATGTTATAAACAGTATTGGCAGGCATGGCAAAGCCATAACCAATTGAAGCAGCAGTGGGTGATATAATAGCGGTATTAATGCCCACCAATTCTCCATTGGTATTTACAAGTGCGCCGCCACTGCTGCCAAAATTAATAACAGCATCGGTTTGTATATAAGCGCTCCCAGGGCTGCCAGTTTGTGAAGGTTTGGCACTGATGATGCCTGCTGTTATTGTTTCATCAAGGCTCCAGGGATAACCGATAGCCAGCACCCAATCCCCTACCCTGGCAACATCGCTGTTGCCAAAAGGTATCGCATCCAAATTGTTCTGATTTATTTTAAGCAAGGCCAGGTCATGGGCAGCATCAATTCCCACCAGTTCAGCATCATATAATCTCCTGTCTGGCAAGGTTACCCGAACAGACGATGCGTCTTTCACCACATGATTATTGGTTATAATGAAACCGTTCCTGCTGATAATAACACCACTGCCACTGCCGGATATGCGCTCGCTCTCCTCTATATAAAGGCCGTTATCTGCAAGCCTGCTTTTTACCCAAACATGTACCACCGAACCTGCAGCAGCCGTTGCAGCCGTAAAACCGTCAGGGCTGTTTTCTGCTGGCGTAAAATAGCCGGCAAACTTTGAATAATTGCGCGAAACAGGCGCCCCGCCCTCTTTGCCTTGAAAAGCGCCCAGTTTCATAAAACAAAAAAATATAAGAAGGCTTATTGCAAAGGCAATAATGCAGGCGCTTAACAATTTCATTGCGGATGATTTTGGAAGTCAAGTTAGGGTGGATAGCCTTGCCTTGTATAAGGCGGCCATTATTTTAGCAAATGTTTCACGAAAACATTCGTATTTTATAAAGAATCAAATTTTAGTTTGCTTATAAACCTTGTAATGCACTTAATGCCAGCGTGCATCAGGCCACAGGCGCTTCCTCCACCAGATCCATTTCCACCCTTAAATTATCAATTATAAATTCCTGGCGCTGCTGTGTATTCTTGCCCATGTAGTACTCAAGCAATTGCTGAATATGCTCGCCCTGTTCCAGGATCACCGGCTGCAGGCGCATATCTGCAGCAATAAACTTTTCAAATTCTTCCGGCGATATTTCGCCCAAACCCTTAAACCGCGTTATCTCAGGCCTGCCGCCCAGCTTTTTAATGGCCGACTGTTTTTCACTTTCATCATAACAATAAATCGTTTCCTTTTTATCTCGTACCCGAAACAAGGGTGTTTCCAGAATATGCACATGGCCGCGTTTTACAAGATCGGGAAAGAACTGTAAAAAGAACGTCATTATCAGCAGGCGAATGTGCATGCCATCCACATCGGCATCGGTGGCAATCACAACATTGTTGTATCGCAAACCTTCCAGGCCATCTTCAATATTCAATGCATGCTGCAATAAATTAAACTCTTCATTTTCGTACACGATCTTCTTGGTTAATCCATAACTGTTCAGGGGCTTGCCGCGCAGGCTGAACACGGCCTGTGTTTCCACATTGCGGGCCTTGGTGATGGAGCCGCTGGCGCTATCGCCTTCCGTAATAAACAGGGTGGAATTATTCTGCTGCTCAATAAATGCATCCTTGTTTTTGGATGGCGGCTCATCGTTCAGGTGCACATGGCAGTCGCGTAATTTTTTGTTGTGCAGGTTCGCTTTTTTAGCGCGTTCATTCGCCAGTTTTTTTATGCCTGCCAGTTCCTTTCTTTCCCGCTCGCTTTGTTCAATACGTTTCTTTAATGCATCGGCGATCTGTGTATTGCGATGAAGAAAATTATCCAGCTCTTTCGACAAAAAATCCTGCACAAAATTCTTCATGCCCGGACCGCCTTCATACACGGTTTGCGAGCCGAGCTTTGTTTTTGTCTGGCTTTCAAACACAGGTTCCTGCACCCGCACAGAAATGGCTGCCACAATGCTTTGGCGTATATCGGCCGCTTCATAATCTTTCTTAAAAAAATCACGGATCGTTTTCACGTAAGCTTCACGAAAAGCCTGCTGGTGCGTGCCGCCCTGCGTGGTATATTGGCCGTTCACAAACGAAAACAGGTCTTCTCCATAATCATTGTTGTGCGAAATGGCCACTTCAATATCATCGCCTTTTAAATGAATAACCGGGTAGCGAAGTTCATCCGGATTGGTTTTACGTTGCAGCAGATCGAGCAGGCCATTTTTGCTTACATAACGCCTGCCGTTTAAATTAATAACCAGGCCTGCATTCAGATAGCAATAATTCCAAAGCTGGTTATCCAGGTATTCATGTATAAAATGAAAATTCTTGAACACGGTTTCATCGGGTATGAACGTTATCAGCGTGCCGTTGTCTTCACCGCTCTTTGTTTCTTTATGTTCTTTAATTAAAACACCCTTTTCAAACTCCGCGGTCTTCACTTTGCCTTCGCGAAAGCTATCCACTTTAAAATAAGCGCTCAGTGCATTTACCGCCTTTGTGCCCACGCCATTCAGGCCCACGCTTTTTTGAAACGCCTTGCTGTCATACTTGGCGCCCGTGTTTATCTTGCTTACCACATCCACCACTTTGCCCAGCGGGATGCCACGGCCATAATCACGCACGGTTACAGTTTTGCCCTGTATGTTTATGTCAACATGTTTGCCATAACCCATCGTGTGCTCATCAATGCAGTTATCAATCACTTCTTTCACCAGCACATAAATGCCATCGTCCGGTGACGAGCCATCACCCAGTTTACCAATATACATACCCGGCCTCAAACGAATATGCTCCCGCCAGTCAAGGCTCTTAATGCTTTCTTCTGTATAATCAAACAAATCTTTCTCTGCCATATTTTTTATAAAGCCAATTTTTCAATTGGCTGATTTTTATGTTTATGTTACCGGCAGTTGATACGTTGGGCAGTCCGCCGCCGCGGATTACTCCCTTCAACTGCAGGAATGCCATTGAGCAAACCGCTCAGCGCTGCAAAGTCTCCGGGCCATAGCTGTTCGAAACCATTTTCTTAAAGCCTCAAGAGGCTTAACGTGTGTACAATGCTGTTCGTAATGTTTCTTTACCGTTCCATTGGAACGGAACGTTTACACGCACCACACCTACGGTGTGGAAATCCCCCCTGGCACAATATTTCTACACACGGGGGCGATCATACGGATCGCGGATAGCTAATGCAGGTTTCGAACACTTGTGGTCAGGAGACGTCGCAGTTCTATGCGATAAGTCGCCAGACTTTTCTGCAAGCCTTATGCATGTAACAGCCCACGCTGGCAAAAATAATATTACACACACCAAAGCAATTTAAAGTTTTCAAAAAAAACGCTTATTGTATAGTAATACACCTATGTTTATAAGTTACACTTGTTAAAATGGTACGAAGGTTGCAACCTTGCAGAAATCTAAGCAAAATCATCTCTCATGAAGCACCTCGCACTGTTCATGGCCTTCATCTCCTGCATTTTTGTTTGCAGGGCGCAGCATATAAAAATTTTAACTTCAAACGATAAAGTATCATTAAGAGGTTTAAGTGTTGTTAACGATAACGTGATATGGGCAAGCGGCAGTAAAGGCCAGGTGGCGCGAAGCACCGATGGCGGAAAAAGCTTTGAATGGCTTACCGTTAAGAATTATGAACAGCGCGATTTCCGCGATATAGAAGCTTTTGATGCCGGCACAGCCGTTATCATTGCAGTAGATTCCCCGGCGCTTATCCTGAAAACAAAAGACGGGGGCAAAACATGGCTGCCCGTTTTTCGCGATGACCGCCCCGGCATGTTTTTAGACGCCATGAGCTTTACAGAAGACGGCAATGGCATAGTGGTGGGCGACCCGATAGACAATAGATTGTTTATTGGCATGACAACAAACTATGGCGATAAATGGCTGCCGCTGAAAGAAACGGACAATGAATATGTAGCGGCAAACGGCGAAGCTTTTTTTGCATCCAGCGGAACGAATATTAAATTACGGGGCAATAAAAATCACCCCTTCATTTATTTTGTTACCGGCGGCATAGATTCCAGGCTGTTTGTTAATGGTTCCCCGGCAGGCTTAAACATTATTCATGGATCAGGATCTACAGGCGCCAATTCGGTTGATGTGGATCCTACCATGAAAAAAATTGCCATTGTGGGCGGCGATTATACAAACGATACACTTACCAAGAACAATATTGAAATTTTTACCATAGATGGTGAACGTTTATTGCAGGCGCCGGTGCAAACGCCGCCCCATGGTTACAGGAGTTGTGTAACATTTTTAACGCCCAATGTTTTAATAACCTGCGGCACCAGCGGCGTGGATGTTTCCATGGATGGCGGCCTGAACTGGAAGCTTATTTCAGGAGAAAGTTTCCATGTATGCGCCAAAGCCAAAAAGGGCAAAGCTGTTTTTCTGGCGGGCAAAGACGGAAGGATTGCTACAGTGCTGAACTGATATAATTTTTTGCTTCATCACCGGCATATCCTTTATTCTCCTTTTCCAGTGTCAAAATGCTTGTCAGGCCCGCGTAAAATCCATCATCATCATTGCCATGAAAAGGATGCCTTGCCTGCATTTAAAGCGTTGTTCAAAATGCTATAAAGCAAAGCTGCAATGACAGCTTTTTTCTTCATCAAACAATTGCGGCAATTCTTTTATACTGTAAAGCATATAACTTTAGCAAATAATAAGAAGCTGTTTAAACTTTTTTCGCACGGAGCACACAAAGCCAACAGAGTAGCTTCATTGCTCTGTGTGTTCCTTCGCTCTGTGCGAAAAATCGCTAAACCCCTGTAAAGAATTAAATTTTCAAACAGCTTCCAAGATCATAAAGCATGCATGCTTTAATTATTTAACCTGTTTCAGCATGTCGCCCGCCCACCATCAATGCTTATTATAATCCATCAAATAATGAAATGGCTTTACACCCGACCAACGCTTCTTTTTAAGCTGGGCGCAGGTTTGGCGGGTAAATATTTTACCCGATTTTGCCGCACAGTTAATATTAACCGATCCCCATGCGCCTGGCATGTACCGCTGCAATGGCCCGGTAAGCAATATAGATGCCTGGTATGCAGCCTTTGATGTGCAGCCAGGCAACAAAATGTATAAACCGGAGGCGGAAAGAATTAAAGTGTGGTAACACCCTCGTTACAAAATAAAAATTACTTTTAACCATATAAAACAATATACATGAAGAGCATACTTATCCCAACCGATTTTTCAGATACATCTTACCATACCATATCTTACGGCATTGCATTGGCAAAAGCACTGAGCACAGAGAAGATCGTTATATACAATGCCTATCAGCCTTATGTTCCCGAAGACCCGGAATATAACCCGGTTTCATTAAGTGATTTGGAGCTATATAAAGAGATAGGCGAGCAGGGCATGCAAAAAATAAAGGATGTATTCCAGGGCGGGATGCCGTCTTCCATAGAATTAATATGCGAAGTGGATTATAATGTTGTTGAAAGCGGCATTATAGAAGTGAGTGAAAAATATAATGCAGGCCTTATTATTATGAATGTAAGCTCAACAGGCGCATTGGAAAACCTTTTATTTGGCAGCACAGCCGTAAGTTTATCAAGGCATAGTAAAATACCGGTGCTTATTGTGCCTGCAGAAGCAAAATTCACAAAGCTGGATAAGATGCTGCTGGCAATAGACCTTAAAAACACAAAAACAATTTCTCCTATCCCCCATATCAGGCAGTTGCTGGATATCACCCATGCACAATTGGATGCCTTGCATGTATTGGTGCATGAAAAAGATACAGAAGAGGTAAGGGAAGAAGATATTGAATTTTTGAAAACCAATTTTGCCGGTTATAAAACGCAATACTTTGTGGAAAAAGCGCATACTTTAACAGACGGCATTAATGATTTTGCAGACGAGCATCAATCGGACATGATTATTATGATACCCAAAAAACGCGGCTGGCTGGAAAGTATTTTCAGGCGCAGCGAAAGTAAAGCCATAGTATTTCACAGTCATGTTCCTGTGCTGGCCATTCGTGAATAATTAATATTCCCTGCTGAAAAATGCCCGAAACATTAAACGATATAAATCTCAAAGACCGGTCAGAAGCTGCAAAGCGTTTTTTCAGCACTGGCGCAGCAAAGCCATATACCTTTAGAAAACAACAATTATTAATTCGCTGATTATAGCCTTTCAATAAAATCATTTAGCACATCTTTATATTGTTCCATATTTATTTCAGGCAGCGTATAATTAAATAAGGTTGCTTTTTTAAGATGCAGTTTAAAATCATCATCCTGGTTAAACGTATAACTCCAGTTCTGGCTGAATAAATGTTTGGCGAGATATTCCTGTTCGGTCTGGCCGGGCGTTGGAATAAAAACAGATTTTTTTTGAAGCGATAAAACTTCCATTACAGTTGTATAACCACACCGGCTTATTATAAACTCGCTTTGCTGCATAGCAGTTTGCATTTCTTCGGTGCCCAGATGGTTGAAGAGCATGCAATTGGAAGATGCCGGCTTTTGACTGTCGTCGCCCGGAAGCCCGCGTACGATCATGAACTTATCGTTTATTTTAGCGGCCAGCTCAAGTATTTTGCCTTCAAAAATTGAACGTTGCGGTTCCGGGCCCGAGATAATGACCATCCATTTATAGTTTATAGTTACGGCATTGATCTTTTTTAATCTTGAAAGCGGACCGATATATTTTGAAGGAATGGCCGGCATTTTTGGCGGATGCGAAAGCGCACCGGCAATATTTAACTTTCCGTTTAGATCGGGTATCCAGCATTCATTAAAACAATTGATGAAACTGTAATTATAATGTTGCAACATCCTGTCAAGCCATGTAATATTGGTTTGAATAGAAAGCTGGTGCGTTATGAAAACAGATGTGATTGTTCTGGAATAAAGCCCGTAACGGTTATCTGAAATAACAGCATCAAATGCATATTTGTTCTGCATCTCGCATAACCATTTATTTTCATACCTGATTATTTTCAGGATTTTAGGAACCTGCAATAAAATTTTGCAGGGCAAAAAACGTTTATTTCCTGAATAAGAAATTTCATAACCGGGCAGGTTTAAGAATGTAATTCCGGCAAACTCGTTCTCTAATAATTTTCTTGTTTTTCCTGAAGCTGCAACCGTAATATCGCATTTTAGTTTTTGCAGATTTTGTATGAGAACGATGCACCTTGTTGCATGACCAAGGCCCCAGTCAAGCGGCGCAATTAAAATTTTTTTTGCGTGCAGATTTTTGTTCAAAAAAAAAAATTGTTTTTTTGCTTAAAAACTGTGTAGTTTAGAAATTGCAAAATAATGAAGAGGGAATTAAAATTGGGTTTTTTTATTATGATGCTAACGATTGGATTTGCTTTATCTTGCAGCCCCAGCAGCCGTACTAAATGTGGTTGTCCTCCCGTAAGACGAAGTGTAGGATAAATAAATTTTTTAAAAGTAAAATTCAGGTGAACTATGAACCCCCGTAGAGACCTGCTGGTACTTACAAAAAAGGAAAAACTGAACAGGCAGGAGCTTGAGCATGAAATTGAGCTTTTGAATAACCTGTTTTTTAAAGTGGAAAGCTCTGAAACTTATTGCAGTGCTAATGAAGTTATTGACGTGAACCGTTATAAAGTGATCACAAAACTTCAAAAAGTAAAGCAGGTTTTAAGAGGGTACAGACACAAACCTTTTGTATTTATCAGCAATAAGAATTAGTTAATGATCTTGCCCCGGATTGTTTATTGCAATGCCAGCAATGCTTGTCTTAATTCCGCCAGAAAGGGTGCTATATCTTCCATTTTGCAGGTTCCGATGCTCAGTCTGTACCAGGGAGAATTGGCAGCCGCCCCAAAAGCATAAAAAGGAACAACAGCAAGTTTTGCTTTCCCCAATAAGTACCCGGTTACATCTGATTGTGTTTTTAATAATCCGCCTGTTGTCAATTTGCCCGCCAGGTCAAATTTTACTGTTAAGTAAATGGCGGCCTGCGGCGTTATTACGTCAACATTAAAGCCTTCGTTTTTGAGGGCGGTTAATCCGTTGTAAACATCCCGGAGCCGCAATTCCAGCTGGGCTTTAAATGCACTGAAATGTTGTTGCACCAATTCTTTTTGGGGCAGGTATTGCGCTGTTGCATGTTGCTCCGCCATAGGCGCCCAGGCGCCGATATGGCTTAAAAAGGCTTTCATTTTAGCAAGCACCTGCGCCGGGCCAAAAGCCCAGCCCACACGCACACCGGTAGCCGCAAAAGCTTTTGAGATGCCATCTATAAAAATGGTGTAAGCCCGCATTTCAGGATGCAGCGAAACCGGGTTATAATGTTCAATATTGCCGTAGGTAAGCGTCCAGTACATCTGGTCAAACATCAAATACAACTTCTTTTCATCAGCTCCCCTCCTCTCATTTTCATCAATAATAAGCCGGCATATTTTTGAAAGCGATTCTTTTGTAAGGGTGGTGCCTGTGGGGTTTTGCGGCGTGCATAAACAAACCAGGGCGGCATCTTTTATATGCGGTGCAATGTCTTCCGCCGTTGGCATAAAATTATTTTCAGGCCTGGCCTCAATTATACAATGCCGGCCTTTATGCAGGTTTGTATAATGGTTATTGTTCCATGACGGCGCCGCATAGATCACTTTATCGCCTTCATCAACCACGGTTTTAAACAGCGTATAGATTAATGGCCTGCCGCCCGAAGCAATTAAAATTTCTGAAGGTGCATAATCAAGCTGCTCCCATTCATGTAAGAAGGCGGAAACAGCCTCACGCAATTCTATAATGCCTTCTGCTGCGGGGTAGCTGGTATAATGATCTGTATAACATTGAATGATGCGTTCTTCCAGCGCCGCTGGTATGGGGAATACATGGGGATCAAAATCGCCGATGGTAAAATTGAAAATTTTTTCTCCTTTGCGTTTACGTTCGTTTATTTCATTTCCCAAGCGAACAATCTCGCTGCCTATCATATTTTCTGCAAGCCTGCTTAGCTTTTCCATTTTCGAGGTTTGGTACAAAAATAAGGTTTGAAAAACTGTATGGCTATATTAAGAACCTGCCTGCACTTTATACGGCCAATGCAATTATCACCGGTAAAAACTTCCTGCATGTTTACCGGTTGGTGTGCCACATCAGCCTTGTAATATCCGGCTTGTGTTCCTAGTTAGCGGGGTGCTTGCTGCGGGCGTCCATTTTCTGTTTAAATGCTGCTATGGCATTTTTGCTGAATTCACTTAATACCAGCCTGCTGCTGATGGCAGCCCTTTCATGCAAAAATTCATCCCAGTGCTCGGTACCTTTCCACAAATCATTTTTGAGCGTTGTGATTGCCTTCGGATTGGTATGGGTTAGAAAAATGGAGAGCTTTAATATGGCTTCATCCATACTTGTAATATCAGGATGCAACTCTGCATATAAATTTCTCCGCTTGGCCCAGTCGCTGCTACGCCAGGAAGCCGCATCAATCGCCAGCTGGCTAAAGGCAGCCGTATTGATCTTGCGTTCAATAACCGGTCCCACCACAAATGGACCTATGCCTATGGCAAGCTCGCTTAGCCGCACATCGGCGCCGGATACTGCGATGGCATAATCGCAGGCGGCAACCAAACCTACGCCCCCGCCAATGCATTTGCCCTGCACCCGCACTATAATAACCCTGGGGCATTTGCGCATGGCATTGATAACATTGGCAAAGCCGCTGAAAAAATGTACGCCTTCCGCTTCGGTTTTAATGTTAGCCATTTCATCGAAAGATGCGCCTGAACAAAATACGCCTTCACCGGCGCTGCGCAGCACAATAACCCTGCATTCATCGTCATGCCCGGCAACATGAATGGATTTGGCAAGCTCATCCAAAATTTTATAGGGTAGAGAATTTCCCTGCGGATGAAAAAATTCTATGGTTGTTACGCCCTGGTGCATTTCGGTCTTTACATAACCTTCCTGTATCTCGTGTATCATAATGACAACAATTTGAAATAGTAAATTATGAAAAAATACTATAAGTAAATGTTATTATACATGTCCCCGGAAAATGCGCATTCATTTTAGGAAACAGGCTTACCGGAAGGTTAAAAACCAGTATCATGCCAATAATAAATTTACCGTTTCAGGGTTGTCTGCCTTGCTGATGCAATGGTATTATTTGGTACAATCAGTCTATGCATGGCAATTTTTAGAAGCCGTTTGAGACAACAGGGACAATATAATTTCTCTGTTAACTCTTTTACTCTGTGCGAAAAATTGCTAAATCCCTGTAAAGAATTAAATTTTCAAACAGAAAATTATTCGCAGTTTTTAAACGGGAGTTTTTATAAAGAAGGAAACCTGATCACACCGCGTCAGACAGGGAACTGAAAGTAAAGTCTCTTATTTTCATAGGTGGTATTAAAACATGCATGCCCGATTCCCCGCTTACTGTTCTTTCAGGAATGCCCAGCGCTTCAATATTGTTGAGCATGATAACCGGGCTTTCATTAAACCTGAAATTTTTTACAGGATATTTTATTTCCCCGTTTTCAATATAAAATGTACCATCCCGGGTAAGGCCGGTTTGCAATACCGTTTGCGGATCTACTTCGCGTATGTACCAAAGCCTAGTGACCAGTATGCCTTTCTCGGTGCTTTTAATTAAATCTTCCAGCGGCTGTGCACCGCCTTCCATAATAATAGCATCGGGTTGCGGAACGGCTTTCACACCTTGTTTTTGCGCCCAGTAACGGGAATAAAACAAATTTTTCATCACCCCTTTATCAACCCAAGTTATTTTTTCCTGCGGCCGCCCATCATCCGCCCATGCGCTTGTTGGCAGATCAGGATTCCACGGATCTGAATAAATGGTCACACGCTCATCTACCAGTTTTTCGCCAAGCCTTGTACCGCCACCGGCTTTGCTCATAAAACTCCTGCCTTCATCGGCGCTTCTTCCATCCATATTAAAAAACATGGTTTCCAGTAACACGATGGCTGCTGTCGGCTCAAGTATCACCGTATATTTCCCAGGTTCCAATGCTTTGGCGTCAACAGAGCCTGTCGCTTTTTTCGCAGCAATGCCAGTGAGGCTTTTTACATCTAATTTTGATACATCGTTGTACCCTTTGGAAGCATAGCCGGAACCTTTGCCATCCTGCGTGCGCAACGTAAGATTAAAGTTTATATTGGTAGCCGTATTATAGGCAAATAAACCTTTGGAGTTCATCATGGCGGAATAGCCCGCACTGTTCTCGAGGTAACCGGCCGCAATTAAATTATTATCTTTTGATACCTGCAGGCTGTCGCTTACTGCATCTGTCCTGAATTTGGGATTGATGGCTGCCGTGGCTTCTATATATGTTCTTGAAGGCGCAGCATATTCCTGCGGGCCGAGAATAGAAACATATTCCGGGTTTTCCGGTGCAAGCTGCGCCAGCTCTTCTGAGCGCCTTACCACTTTTTCAAGGGAAGCGTCATCAAAGTCATTAATGGTTGCCACCCCAAGCTTTTTTCCGTAAGCAGAGCTTACCACGAGTGAGCTTTGGGTAACGCCGCTGCTGGTTGATACAGCATTGCGGGCATAGCGGATATTACCGCCATCGCTGCTGCCAATATTTACTTCGCACTCGTCGGCTTTTGAATAGCTTAATACTTTTTGTAATATAGCTTTTGCTTCCTGCTCTGTGAGTATGGCCATTTGATATTGGTTGAGTTTACTTATTAAATAGTTAATGACATCGGGATATTGGATATTAAAGGCTGAATTTAAAATCACGCAATATCTTAATATCCTAATACCCGGGCGCCTAAATCTTCCTCGCCGTATTAATCACATTTACGCCATTAAATCTTGCAGTGGAAGAACCGTGCGATACTGCGCTTGACTGCATTGGCTGGCCTTTGCCATCAAAAAAAGAACCGCCAAGCCGGTAATCTTTTTCATCGGCTACGGCTACGCAGGAATTCCAGAATTCCTGCGTATTGCTTTGATAAGCCACATCCTTCAGCATACCAACAATTTTTCCATCTTTTATTTCATAAAACAACTGGCCGCCAAACTGGAAGTTGTAACGTTGCTGATCTATAGAGAATGAACCATCGCCAATAATGTAAATGCCTTTCTCTACATTCTTTATCATATCGGCTACAGCCAACGGCGATTTGCCGGGAGCCAGCGAAACATTCGCCATGCGCTGAAACTGAATATCGGCCCAGCTTTGCGCATAACAGCAGCCCTGCGATGCATTCAGGCCAAGAATGTGCGCCTGATCGCGTATGGCCTGGTAATTTACCAGTATGCCTTCTTTAATCAAATCCCATTTTTGTGTGGCTACGCCTTCATCATCATAACCAACGGCGCCGAGTGAGCCCGGCTGAACCTTATCTGCAAAGATGTTGACGTTCTTACTGCCAAACTGAAAGTTTTTCGATTGCCACTTATCCAATGTAAGAAAGCTTGTGCCGGCAAAGTTGGCTTCATATCCTAACACACGGTCAAGCTCTGTGGGATGGCCAACAGATTCATGAATGGTTAACCATAAGTGCGAGGGATCGAGAATAAGATCATACTTGCCGGCCTCAACAGATTTTGCCTTTATTTTTTCACCGGCCTGCTGCCCGCCGAGCTTTGCATCTTCAATCATATCATAGCGGTTACGGTATAAGGTAGTTTGGCTGCTGATTTTTTCTGCTGCCGACGGCACCACATATTCATAGCCCATGCCCCGCGGCACACTTAAAGCATTGCGTGTTTCAAACTTGCCGGTTGCTGCATCAATTTTTGTAATAAAAAATGTTGGCCATATACGGTGAATATCCTGGTCTATATAGCTGCCATCGCTCGATGCGAAATATTTCTGCTCATTCACCAGAAACAATATTGAATTGATGTAATTGGCGCCGGCTTTCATTGCCGCAGCATTTACGCTCATCAGCAAATCAACCCTTTCTTTTACAGGCACTTCAAATGCATTTTTTTCAATCGGCGTTTTCCAGCTTACCTCGCCGTACCCTTTTTGCGGCGCCAGTTGCACGGGCTCTGTTAGCAGCCTTGCATTTTCTTTTGCTATCGCCACGGCAAGCTCCGCTGTTTTAGCAATGCTGTCTTTATCCATATTATCCGTAGCGGCAAAGCCCCAGCTGCCGTTGGCAATTACGCGAATGCCAATACCATACGATTCCGTGTTTACAATGTTCTCCACTTTATCTTCGCGGGTTACCACAAACTGGTTAAGATAGCGGCCAATGCGCACATCCGTATAAGCAGCGCCTTTGCTGCGGGCTGCATTCAATGCAACATCGGCCAGTTGTTTTTTAAGCGCTGCATCGCCCGGCTCCCAGGGCCTGTCGAGTGGTACAGCATTGCCGATGGCAGGTATATTGGCAAGCATGGAAGCGCCCATACCCATTCCGGTGATCTGTAGAAAATTCCTGCGTTTCAATTGGAGTTATTTTGAGGTGAAAAATAATTTTCTCTTTTGCCGATAGCTTTAATTATGGCAATATAAGCAGCGTTTAACATATTCAAGGATATTTTTTGATGAAAGGGAATCAATGTCGTTTAGTTAGCCGGACGGGCAGGAACGTTCAATTGTAAACATTGGTAAAATGTATATTGAATATTGATTATTGAATATTAATTATTGAATACTTCAAAATTAAAGCTTCATGTAATGGCTGCTTTGCATCAAGGAAAGGATATTTTTTTGTTTTATAACGGAAGTACTTTTTGTCCATACACTTCATTTATTACCTGTGCAACACTGCCATAAAATGCTGCGCCGCCGCAAACGATGCCTTCATAACCTGCAATGGTGCGCAAAGATTTATTGCCTGTAAAATCGCTTGCTGCCAGCAGGAAAAACAAGATGGTAAGTGTAAAAAAGATTATCTGCAATAAGCGGTTTAGTTTTAAGGTTCCGATAAACATAAAGAAAGTGAAAATACCCCACAATAATAAATACCAGGCTACAGCCGTTTCGCCCGATTTGAATGCGGCGCCAAAAGATGTTTCAGGTATCAGCCATAACGCTACCAGCGATAACCAGAATGAACCATACGCCGTGAATGCAGTTGCACCAAACGTATTGTTTTTTTTCCATTCCTGCAGGCCGGCAAATATTTGCGCAATGCCACCCATAAAAATGCCCATGCCCATTATCATGCTGTCAAGTTCATAAATACCGGCGTTATGAATATTAAGCAGAATAGTGGTCATACCAAACCCAAGCAGGCTTATCGGCGCCGGGTTAGCTGTAGTGTCTTTAATAACAATTGTTTGAGAAGAAGCATCGTTGGTCATATAAGCAAGTTTTAAAGTTTTAAAAATAAAAGTTAATGACTATCCGTTTTTTGGAAAAGGTCTGTACCATGGATTTTCCAGCGTTGCGACCAATACCCTGTCAAATAAACTCTGCCCAAAGAACCTTCGGTTAAACTTGTAACAAAATTCATTC
>NZ_JASGEX010000203.1:0-17247 GCF_047606085.1 Parafilimonas sp. | reverse complement strand
TTTTCAGTTGTCTCATGGAACCTCGCTATGCACATTCCCCTGTGTGAGAAAAAATTATCATGCTCGGTTTCATCTGTAATAATTTATGCCTTTATGCGGAAAACTCTTTGATTACAATGCTGCAAGCACATTGCTCAGGCGCTTATTTCAAAGTAAAAACAAGTTCGCTGATAAAAAATAAACAAAAACGTTAAGCGCCCTTAATTTTAAAGTTCCTGTTTTAAGATATACGTTTTGCACAAATATGCTATATTCAATTTGTAAAAAATTTATATGGCAGATATAAAGCTTGATAAGATAAGCACAAAGGCGCCGAAAAATTTTGAAAAAGAAAAGGTAAAGGCTGAGTTGCCTGCTATTTACCAGGAGCTTGATGCACTGCAAAATATTTTATATGCACAAAGCAAATATGCGGTGTTGATTGTTTTACAGGGAATGGACGCATCGGGAAAAGATGGGTTGATAAAAAATGTATTCAGCACTGTAAATCCGCAGGGCATAATGGTACAGTCTTATAAAGTGCCGACGGCAGAAGAATTGTCGCATGATTTCTTATGGCGCATCCATAAATATGCGCCGGCCAAAGGCATGATACAGGTATTTAACCGTTCGCATTATGAAGATATTCTGGTAACAAGGGTGCATAAAATGATTGATGATGCTACAGCAGCCAAAAGAATGAAGGCCATTAACGATTTTGAAAGCCTGCTCACCACCCATAACAATACCGTCATACTTAAATTTTACCTGCATGTTTCACAGGAAGAACAGCATACACGCCTTGAAGAAAGGATACGGGACAAAACAAAGCAGTGGAAATACAATGAACAGGATTTTAAGGAAGCGGCCTTAAGAAAAGAATACTTTAAAGCTTATGGAGACTGCTTTAAACATTGCAATAAAATCAAGTGGGTTATTGTGCCTTCCGACCAAAACTGGTATAAAGAATACCTTGTTGCAACAACCCTGCGCGATGTATTAAAAAAATTAAACATGCAATACCCGGGTATGAAAAAATAACATACACGATAGGTTGGCTGAAAGAAATAAACGCTATATATTCACAGTATCATATTAATTCTAAAACAACACATCTATGGGATTTCTAAAAGAATTTAAAGAATTTGCTGTAAAAGGCAACGTGGTTGACCTTGCAGTTGCCGTAATAATTGGCGGCGCATTTGGAAAAATCATTACCTCGCTGGTTGATGATATTATTACGCCGGCTATTTTAACTCCGGCTTTAAAAGCCGCAAATCTTGAAGATATCGCCCAGCTTAAATGGGGATCAGTGAAATATGGCAACTTTTTATCTGCGATTATAAGTTTTATCATTATTGCATTATGTTTGTTTTTGATTATTAAAGCAATAAATGCCACCAAAAATAAAGAAGAAGCCGCACCGGCCGCACCGCCGGCGCCATCTTCCACAGACCAGTTATTAATAGAGATCCGCGACGAACTGAAGAAAAAACCATAGCAAAAATTTACTTTATAAACTGTGTAAAACTTGCCTTCGCATTGTACCCTTCTCTGTTTACATTGCGGCAGTTTACACAGTTTATTTTTTAAAGAGCAGTTGTGAATACAGAAACTTATCAAATAAAATTACCGCAGTTTGAAGGGCCTTTCGACCTGCTGTTGTTTTTTATTGAGCGGGATGAACTGGATATTTATAATATACCCATTAGTAAAATAACCAAAGATTTTCTTGATTATATACACCATCAGGATAAACTGAATATTGAGTTAAGCAGTGAGTTCATCCTGTTTGTATCAACCTTAATGCGCATTAAGGCGAAAATGCTGCTGCCGCGCAAAGAATTAGATGCGGAAGGCAGGGAAATTGACCCGCGGCAGGAATTGGTTGATAAAATTCTCGAATACAAAAAATTCAAGGAAGCGGCAGTACAAATGGCGGAGATGGAAGCTGCGCGCCTGCTGATGATGAAGCGCGGCAACCTGCAGCGTGAACTTTCCCTGGTGGGTGAAGAAGCTGCAGACGGCACTGAAATTCAAACCATCACCCTGTTTCGTTTGATGAAGGCGTTTGAGCGCGTGGTAAAACGCATGAACGAGCGCAATAATAAGCCCGTTCATACGGTAATCCGCTATAATTATACAATAGAAGAAAGCCGCTCCTTCATGCTTGGCCTGGTTGAAAAGCAGAAAACCGTTTCATTCGAAAAGGTTTTTGAAATATGCGAAAACCGTATTCATGCTATTTTTCTTTTTCTTTCCCTGCTCGAACTGGTACAGCAGAATTATATGAATATGCTTACCGGTGAAGGCCGAAACAATTTTATCCTCGAATGGAACGAAGAAAGGGTGGAAGATCCGGCTGTTCAACCTGCAGAAGAACCTGTTTCCTGATTATGACTTATACTCCATTACCGGATGCCTCTCAAATGGATGCCTGCTTTCATCGAAGATATAACGATAGGTAACCATGCGGCGGCTTTGTACAGCACCCAGGCTTTTATAAATATTCACCATCTTAGGGTTCCAGTCGCCCGCCCATCCCATTTCGTAGCGGTCGTACCAATCGTTAGGCTGAATTAATAAACTGGCTTCATAGATCATAAAAGAGTCAATGCCCAATGCCTGGAATTTCGGAACAATGCCAAAAGCCACACCGGTAAAAATACGGCACCCGTGTTTTTTTTTCATCCATAATAAACGCAGTTTTTCAATGAGGCCAAGCCTGCCGTTGAAGTGTTTAAAATATTCATTAAGGTCGGGAATGTTAATCCACATAGCAATGGGCTCTTCTTTATAATAGGCAAACCAGATAATCCTTTCATCCATTATGGCTTTCATTTTATTAAAAAGCTTCATCACTTCTTTGGCCGTTATCTCTTTTGCTTCGCCGTGTTGCGCCCAGGCAGCATTATAGACCGTTGCAAATTCCTGCGCGTGTTTTTCAAGGTTTTTTATGCTTATGTGCCTTGCCGCATAGCCAGGTTTATTACTGAATTTTGCATAGCGTTCAGGAAAACGGTCAGAAAGTTTATCTTTAACGCCCATGGCATAGTAATACTGGTTATAGTAATTTTTAAACCCGTAATTTTCAAAAAGCTTTTCGTAATAAGCCGGGTTGTAAGACATACCGTACAGAGGCGGCCGCTCAAAGCCTTCCACCATCAAGCCCCACCATTTATCGCGGTCGCCAAAATTTACCGGGCCGTCCATGGCCTCCATACTCTTATTCTTCAGCCATTCCTTTGCGGCATCGAATAAAATTTTTGCAGCTTTATCATCATTAATGCAGTCAAAAAAGCCAACACAACCGGTTGCAAACTCAGTTCCTTTATTAATATATTTTTTATTGGTGAAAGCAGCTATACGGCCAATAGGACTATTGTTGCCATCTTTTAAAACCCAGCGCTTCGCTTCGCCATATTTAAAAGATTTGTTTTTCGAAGGATCGAACACATCATTAACCTCCTTATCCAACGGGCGTATATAGCCGGCATTATTCCGGTTTGCCAGTACGTTTGCCTTAATAAACGCCCTGGCTGTGGCGGCGTCCTGAACTTCAATTAATTGCATGTTGCGAATGTAATAAAAACAAAAAGACCGCCTGAAAAGGCGGTCTTTTTATAAGAATTATAGTTCAGCCATTATTGATCTGAAACCACGAATACTATGTTCTGTTTTTGGCGGTAAATAACATTACGCCCGTTCTGGATGGCGGGCTGCCACTTGGGGCCTTTCTTAATTACACGCACCGCTTCTGCACCGCATCCGTAACCCGGATCATTAAGCGCCTGTACTTCAGATATACTGCCATCTTTTGCCACAAGAAAAGAAACTGTAACGGTATATCTGCCTGCAGGGGCGCCATTATCGGCAGGCACCTGGCTGTTCAGGTTATGTGTAAGGTATTTACTCCAGTCGCCAGGGAACTTGGCTTCTACCTGCACGCTGGTGAACTCTTTATCATAATCTTCTGTAGCCACCTTAGGGGCTTCTACTTTACCTGTACCTTTTTCAACCGGGGCTTCAACCACATCAGACTTAACGCCTTCCTGGTTAAATGAGCCGATTTTGGTATCTTCCAGTTTTTCCTGTTCCGGTGGTTTTTCTTCTGGCTTTACCTCTTCGTCTTTTACAATTTTGGGCGGGGTAAATTTGGTAACCTGAACCTTCGGTGGCTCTTTGGGCGGCGGAGGCGGAGGTGGCGGCTCATTCTTCTTCTCCGGCTCTTTAATATCTTCCAAAACAACGTCTTTTACTTCCATTTGCTTTGGCTTGCCTTCATCAATTTTCTTGGCTATTACAGACCCAATGAAGATGAGCAGGCATACACCAAGCATAATGATAAGCGCCCTTACCATACGTTTGTTGTAGCTTTTTCTTAATTCATAAGCGCCATAAGCTTTATTCCTTCCATCAAAAAGGATGTCCAGGATATCGGCGCCCATTATTTTATTCGCTTCCATTTAAAAATAAAGTTTTAATTCATTAGATGCTTAATGCCCTCAATTTCCACAAACTTATTGCTTTGGCGGTACCGCTTCTCCTTCCGTTCTTCTCACATATTCATCTTCAACAGGAGAAATATCCACAACCGCATAGCGCTTAACCACATTGATACTCATTTCATCCAGAATATCAATGAAATTCTTGTATGTGCTTTCATCATTGGGTTTTATAACTACCACAAGATTGGTATCAGCCTGTTGCTTTTTATCTATTATGATTTTACGGATATCTTTAAAATTTGAAGCTTTAAAGTTTGACCCGTCGGGAGCCAGCTCCCCTTCATAATAAAATATGTTGTTATCTTTTCCCAGCAGAAGCGTTAATGCACCTGACTGCTTGATCTTATTCTGATCTTCATCCTTTACTTTATCGTCCGGCAAAGCAAGGCGCATGGCTGTTGGCTGGCTGATGGTTGTTGTAAACACGAAGAAAGTAATCAGCAAAAAACCGAGATCAACCATGGGTGTTAAGTCAACCCTCGTGGAAAGTTTCTTGCCTTTTTTGACGCCGGGGCCTTTTTTATGGCCGCCGCCCGAAGTATCCATTTCTGCCATAGCACAAATTATTTTAAATTAGTAATATTTTATTCTGCCGCTTCGCTGCCTTTCTTACTCATATTCAACTTGTACAAGTCAGTACCTTCAGGAACGTTAGACGGATTTGTAACCATCTGAAATTTAAACTGTTCATTCTTTTTAAAAGCGGTAAGCACGTTTTTAAAAACAGGGTATTTGGCTACATTGTCGCCTTTTACGATCAAATCCATTTTTGAGCCCTGGTAGGCAGCCACTGCTGCCCGTATCCATTCTGTTAACTGGTTATTTGTCGTATCCTGCGCAGGAATACCTGAGGGCAGATTTTTTGCAGTGATCTGCTCGTTGCTCAAACCGGCCTGTTGCTTCAGCTGTACAAAAGGAACGCCAATAAAAGGCTGTTTTACCAGCTTGTCCACTTCTTCGTTTGTAAGCCCGAGATTATTCCTTTGGTTGATGTCCTGGATCATTGTCTGTTTCTTGGTTCTGTCTTCTGCATTATCGCTCACAGACAAATAGACTTTACCATTCTTATCCAAAGAAATCATTACAACGTTTGCATCCGGCACAAACTTATTGGCAACAGATGTTGGCGTTGAAATGGGCACAGCCTCTGAAGGTTTTGGCTTGGTTGTTAAAATGAAGAAAGAAAGAAGCAAAAATGCCACATCGCACATCGCCGTCATGTCAACAATCGTACTCTTTCTTGCAATTTTCGGTCTTGACATTGTATGTAATTTAATTTATGATAAGTATAAGATGCTTTTGAACAAAAATTCCATAAACCTCTTATTGCTTATCTGTAATTAGACGCAAAACTCTGTGTTAATGTGAAGCCGGATTCATCAATACCAAAAGTGATCGCATCAATTCTTGTGGTAAACACATTATACATAATAATTGATACGGCAGAAGTGCCAATGCCCAATGCCGTATTATACAAGGCTTCAGAAATACCCTGTGACAGGTGTGAAGATGCATCTGCACCACCTGTTTCAGCCAGAGAAGCAAATGAACGTATCATACCAATTACCGTTCCCAGCAAACCCAGCAGGGTGGCTACCGAAGCGATGGTGGAAAGGAATACCAGGTTCTTTTCAAGCATAGGCAATTCAAGCGACGTAGCTTCTTCCACTTCTTTCTGAATATTTAAAACTTTTTGCTCGGTAGTTAATTCCGTATTGCTGATCATTTCCTTGTACTTACGCAAACCGGCCTTCATTACATTGCCCACTGAGCCTTTTTGCTTATCGCAGGCCGCAATAGCTTTATCAACATCTTTATTGGCAAGATTATACTGTACAGAGCGTATAAATTCAGCAATATTGCCAGTGCCTTTAGCTTTTGTAACAGTAAGTAAACGCTCAATTACAAAAGTTACTACTGTAAGAAAACAACCTATCAGAATAGGTACGATAATACCACCAAGATACATACGAGACAATGATGTGGTAGGCCCTTGATGATCTGGCCAGAAACCGCCGCTTTTATCCGGTTGCGTAAAGTTTGCATCACTACCTATCACAAAGCGCCAGATAATGTATCCAAGAATAATACAGGTAAGGGGTGCAAGCCATGAAATAGAGTTACGAGATCTTTTGGGTTGCACTGAGGTAGCGCTCTTTGCTGCTGCTGTAGCAGTTGGTCTTGTTTCAGCCATAACAAAATTGATTTTAAATTTTTAAACTTTTTGTTTTTCGTTTTATACTTAAAAATTTTTTTCGACTGCACATTGCTTCAAAGCAATCAGCATAATTGTGCACTCAAATGGGGTTGTAAATTAGTTAAATTCTTTAAAGCACCAAGTTTTCGCAATTTTATTTTTAAATTTTTTAATGTAGCTCATTATCCGGTTGTCATTCCATATAGCCAATCCATCTGCTTTTATAACCACTGAACAGCAATTTTATCTGGCCGGAATGATTAATTGAAGAACAACAGCTCTTAAATACAGGATTACAGCAAACCCAATCTTTGCAGGCGCTAAAAAAATAACTTGGCCGCAATTGCGGCTATCGAATAAATGCAGGAAACAATAAAAATGCCTTTGGCCGTTTCATCGCGGCGCGTATTAAGACAGAGGGTAAGCAATACAATATTCGCAAAAAGCGCAAACGTTGAAATGGCGGACAAGATCGTTTTCTGTGAGAAGATAACATGCATGAAATCACCAATTGAAAATGTGGGATAAAACTTCCAGAAGTAATATCCCAGCACGCCGAACACGGGCACTATAATGCCAAGAATAATCCCCCATAAAAATGAATTTTTCTTCAAAGCTTCCGGGTTAAGACTTTCTGCAATTTGGTTTTCAGTTCATAATTAGTAAGATCAAACTGTACCGGCACTACACTTACATAATTATTTTCCAAAGCCCATACATCTGTATCTTTTCCTTTATCAAAATTTTGAAATTCGCCGGTTAGCCAGTAATATTTTTTTCCATGCGGGTCATGGCGCTCATCGAAGCGCTCTTCATATTTGGCATAAGCCTGGCGGCAAACTTTTAATCCTTTCAGTAACTCTTTTGGCACAGGCGGGATGTTTACATTTAAACAAAGGTGTTTATCCACGCTTTTGCTGATAAGCTGTTTAACCAAGAGGTGTGCATAGTAAGCAGCGCCTGTAAAATCAGCTTCAATACTATAATCCAGCAAAGAAAACCCAATACTTGGAATGCTTTCAATAGATGCTTCCAGGGCGGCGCTCATGGTGCCGGAATAAATTACATTGATGGAATGGTTGGCGCCATGGTTAATGCCGCTTAAACAAATATCAGGTTTTCTGTGCAGCACTTTATCTACGGCAAGCTTTACACAATCCACCGGTGTGCCGCTGCATTGATGCGCTTCAATATCGCCAAAAGTTTCTACCGCAGTCAACCGCAGCGGATGGCCTATGGTTATGGCGTGGCCCATGCCGCTTTGCGGCTTATCCGGCGCTACCACTACAACTTTCCCCAGGTCTTTTACAGCACTGGTAAGCGCTTTTATGCCGGGCGCTGTAACGCCATCATCGTTTGTAATAAGAATAACCGGTTTTTCTTTTCCTGAATGTTTTTCTTTTGCCATAAAAAGAAACGCAAGATAAAATATGTTTAAGGTTTAAAAGTTTAATATTGAAGCAGGTTATATAAAACAAAGCAACCCCGAAAAATTCCGGGGTTGTTTCTATATCAGTTAAAAAGATAAACCGCTATTTGCTGTACTGCGGAATCAGGCCTTTTGCCAGTTCCACCATTTCCTTTATGCCATCTTCAGGCAAATTACCTTTTTTAAATTCAGCCAAAACGTTAGGCAGTTTATTTTCCATCTCCATTAAGAAATGATCTTCAAAAGCTTTTACATTTCTAACTGCTACACCCTGCAGCAAACCCTGCGTTCCGAGATAAATGATCGCTACCTGCTTTTCTACCGGGAACGGGGAAAACTGGGGCTGCTTCAATATTTCCACGTTGCGGGCGCCTTTGTCAATAACCAGTTTGGTTGCCGCATCAAGGTCGCCGCCGAATTTAGAAAAAGCTTCCAGCTCACGGTATTGCGCCTGGTCGAGCTTTAATGTGCCAGCCACCTTTTTCATGGATTTGATCTGCGCGTTACCACCCACACGGCTCACAGAAATACCTACGTTAATAGCCGGGCGGATGCCAGCGTTAAACAAATTACCTTCAAGAAAGATCTGCCCGTCGGTAATAGAGATCACATTAGTTGGGATATAAGCAGATACGTCGCCGGCCTGTGTTTCAATAATAGGCAATGCTGTTAAAGAGCCGCCGCCCTTTACCAGGTGTTTGATGTTATCGGGCAGGTCGTTCATTTCACTTGCTACCTTATCATTGCTGATAACCTTTGCGGCACGCTCCAGCAAACGGCTATGTAAATAAAATACATCGCCCGGGTAAGCTTCCCGGCCGGGAGGGCGGCGCAGCAATAATGATACTTCGCGGTAAGCCACCGCCTGTTTTGAAAGATCATCGTAAATGATCAATGCAGGCCTTCCGGTATCGCGGAAGAATTCACCGATGGCTGCACCGGCAAACGGAGCATAAAACTGCTGGGGAGCAGGATCGCTGGCAGAAGCAGCGACGATGGTTGTATAAGCCATTGCGCCATTATCTTCCAGCGTCTTCATTATACCGGCAATGGTAGATGCTTTCTGCCCGATAGCAACATATATGCAATAAACAGGTTTGCCTGCTTCATAAAACTCTTTCTGGTTAATGATGGTATCAATACAGATAGCCGTTTTGCCGGTCTGGCGGTCGCCGATAACCAACTCACGCTGGCCGCGGCCGATCGGTATCATGGCGTCTATGGCTTTAATACCTGTTTGCAAAGGTTCTTTTACAGGCTCACGGTAAATAACACCCGGCGCTTTACGCTCCAATGGCATTTCATACAGTTCGCCTTTAACAGGGCCTTTGCCATCAATAGGTTCGCCAAGGGTATTGATCACACGGCCAACAAGGCCTTCACCCACCTTTATAGAAGCGATCTTGCCGGTGCGTTTTGCCTTTGAACCTTCTCTTATATTTTCCTGCTCTCCCATTAATACCACACCCACATTGTCTTCTTCCAGGTTAAGGGCAATTGCTTTTACGCCGTTCTCAAACTCAACGAGCTCACCGCTGCGCACGTTATTCAGGCCATAGATGCGGGCAATACCATCGCCTACCTGCAATACGGTGCCAACTTCCTCAAGGTCTGCCGCTGCATTAAAATTGCTTAGCTGCTGCCTCAATATTTCTGATATTTCATCAGGTTTTATTTCAACCATAGTACCCCCACCCCCTAAAGGGGAGTATTTTTTAATTTTTTATAAAATAATTTTTACCAACTAAGTTTTATGTATGATAAAGTAAGGTAGCTCACTTCTCCCTTTAGGGCAGGGGCTTCCTCTATCTAATATGCTGAACAAATACATTCCTCTCCCTGAATTGTTTTGATATATCCTTTAAATCCCGCAGAACAGATGCATCAACCAGGTTATTATTAAACTCCAGCACAAATCCACCGATGAGCGCATCATTTACTTTCGTTTCCAGTTCCACATTCGGCAGATTTGCTTCCCGTTTTACCTTATCAATAATTGAGCTTTTAAGATCGTCGCTAATAGCCACTGCCGTTGTAAGCTTTACTTTATAAATCCCCTTTATTTTATTGTATTGTTCAATAAACGCATCTATAATTTCAGGCAGGTCTTCTTCGCGGCCTTTGGCAATTACAAGCTTGACGAACTTATCCGTCAGTTCAGAGATTTTATCCCTGGCTATAGCATCAATAACAGCCCGTTTCTTTGCAGGCACAATTATCGGGCTGCGCAGCATATTGCAGAAATCACGGCTTGCTTTGCACAATTGCTTTAAAAATTGCATATCGGCAAAAGAAGCCTCCAACTGGTCTCTCTCAACGGAAAGATCAATCAGGCTCTTTGCATATCTTGCTGCTAAACGTGGATTAGGCATTTTGTAAGCTTTCAGCTATGAGCTATCGGCTGCCAGCCCACAGCTCATAGCTATTCTTTAATTCAACTTTACTTCGTCTGTTAATTGCTTAATATAGTTTTCCTGCTTTTGCTTATCGCTAAGCTCTTTACGTAAAACCTTTTCGGCCACTTCAATCACAAGTTTGCCCACATTGTTCTTAAGCTCGGTAAGCACAGCATTTTTCTGCAGTTCAATGGCAGTCTGGGCATCGGCCAGGATTTTATCGTATTCCGTTTTTGCTTTTTCTTTTGCGTCTGCAATCATCTTGTCAGAAGCATGCCTTGCATCCTTTATCAGGCTGGCCCTTTCTTCACGCGCCTGCGCCAGCAAAGCCTCGTGCTCACTTTTCATCTGCGCCATTTCTGCTTTAATCTTTTCAGCAGACGCCAATGAATCGGCAATGGTTTTTTCGCGTTCGCCCAAGCCACTGATAATAGCAGGCCAGGCAAATTTTTTTAAAACAAAGAATACAACCAGGAATGCCAACAGCGTCCAAACTATCAATCCTAAACCCGGAGTAAGTAACTGCATAAAATCAATTTAAATATGGAGACAGCCCGTTATGAACAAGGCATTACATTGTTTAAAAAACTGCATTACTTAAAACTCGAACAATGCAGTGATTATAATCAGAGGATCATTGCCAGGAAGCCAACGATAACGCCGAACAGGGCAACACCTTCTACCAATGCGGCAGTAAGGATCATGTTAGCCCGAATATCGTTTGAAGCTTCAGGCTGGCGTGCAATTGACTCAACGGCACCTTTACCAATCTGACCGATACCAATACCTGCCCCAATAGCGGCTAATCCTGCGCCGATAGCGCCGCCGGCATTTGCTGTAGCCTCAAGTAAAATAACATTCATTAAATCCATAATTGTTGTTTATATTGATTAAAAATTTAAACGATTACTGCTTCGTCATGATGGTCCACATCATCATGACTGCCTTCAAATGCCTGGCCTATGAAAACCGCTGTAAGGTTTGTAAATATGTAAGCTTGCAGAAAGGCAACCAATACTTCAATAAAATAAATAAATATGGTAAACGCTACTGACAGCGGGCTGGCGCCCCAGCCTGCAGCAGCACTTAAGCCGGCAAAAATAAAGATGAGCGAAATAAGGCATATAATTAATATATGCCCTGCAATCATGTTTGCAAAAAGACGAATCATTAATGCTATCGGCTTAATAAATATACCTAGTATTTCAACCGGTATCAGAATGAATTTTACGCCAAGCGGTACGCCCGGAGGCCAGAAAATATGGCCCCAGTAATGCGAATTGGTGCTGGCCATTATTACTACAAAAGAAATGGCAGCCAGCACTAAAGTAAAAGCAATATTGCCCGTAACGTTTGCCGTGCCCGGAATTAGCCCCACCAGGTTATTAATAAGGATGAAAAAGAATACCGTTAACAGGTAAGGAAGGTATTTTTTATATTTTTTCTCCCCAAGGCAAGGCTTGGCCAGTTCATCTATTACAAAAATAATAACCGGCTCAAGAAGGCTCTGGCTCCCTTTAGGTGCAGAAGTAACGCCAATTCCTTTTTTGTAGTTGTTGGCAACAGCAATCATTACCCAGGCTAACAGGGTTAATGCTATAATCATTTGCACAACATTCCTGGTAAGCGAAAAATCGTACACTTTAACAGCTTCATCAACCTGGCCGTTTTCATTAACTGCCACAATCTGACCATCGTGATATTTGGCTGCCGGAAGGTTTTCTTCTTCAATAGTTTTAGCCGTTAAAACCCTGTAGCCTTTATATTCATGTTCGCCATGGTGAAATTTGGAAAACATGAAAGCTGATACGCCCCTTTGCGGAGAATATAATATTACAGGAAGCGGAATTGCAAAATCATGCTCCCCGCCATCGCTGCCTTCAAAAGAAAAGAAATGAAATTCATGTGCATCCAGCACGTGCCCGAAAATAACTTCATTGGCATCGAAGCCTTTTTTTTCCTCTTTCTTAACATCCTGTTCCGTTTCAGGCAGTTCTTCTTGTGCAAATACTGAAATTGAAAAAAGCAAGCAAAAAACGCTGAAACCCGCTACCAGTAAAGATTTTACGCATTTTAAGGTCATAATGGCCTGTCAAATTTTGCGCAAATATACAGCGTTGCATCTAAATAATGAAACGAGTTTGGGAACTTAAAAAATAAAGAAAATAATTTACCTGGCCTTCCGTTTGCAGCGCCGGCAGCCGCCACAGGAAATTAATGCAATGCATAGCGGCACTTCTTGCAGTTGTGTTAGATTTGCCTTGTGAGCCTCTCATTAAAAATCACTTTTCTTGGCACCGGCACAAGCTCAGGCGTTCCTATGATTGGGTGCAATTGCGCTGTTTGCACTTCAACTGATCCTAAGGACAAACGCCTGCGCAGCAGTATTTTAATAGAATCTGCCACCACAACGATTGTGGTGGATACCACGCCCGATTTCCGCTGCCAGATGCTGCGCATTCACAATACAAAGCTGGATGCTGTGCTTTTTACCCATCCGCACAAAGACCATACGGCCGGGCTGGATGATGTGCGCGCTTATAATTTCTTTCAGCATAAACCCATGGATGTTTTTGCCAATTCATTAACCGCTGAAGCCCTGATGCGGGAATTTGCTTATGCTTTTGCCGACAAAAAATACCCGGGCGTGCCCCAGATAAACCTGCATACAATTGACGAATCGCCACTTAAAATAGGCGATATACCTGTACAGCCCTTTACCGTTTGGCATTATAAAATGCCTGTTTTTGGATATAAGTTTGGGAATTTTACCTACATTACAGACGCAAATAGAATGGAAGAAGAAGTAAAGGCATTGATAAAAGCTTCTGACATGCTTGTGGTGAATGCGCTTAGAAAAGAACAGCATATTTCTCATTTTACCTTAAACGAAGCGATTGAGCTGGTGGAAGAATTAAAGATACCCAGGGCATATTTCACACACATCAGCCACCAGCTTGGCAAATATGAAGACATAGAGAAAACCCTGCCACCCGGCATTCATCTTGCTTATGACAAGCTTACATTTATTATATGATCCCAAAACATAAACCCAATGAAAAAAATCCCTGGAAAGAATGGTTCGTCTTCACCAGGCGCGACAGGAATGCTGCTTTCATTTTGCTCGCCATTCTTGCCATCATCATAGTGCTGCCCTGGTTTTTGCCTTCGGAGAAGCTGGATATGCATGTGGATGCGACATTACAGGCTGAATTAGACAAATACAGAAACGACAGTGCGCCTGAAAGTGCCCGGCCTTTTTACGCTGCTGCCAATTATGCTGATACTTCGGAAACCGATACAGCAACACATGAATTATTTTATTTTGATCCGAATACTTTGAGTGAAGGCGGGTTTATACAACTTGGCCTTTCACCTAAAACAGCGCATACTATTATAAATTACCGGGGCAAGGGCGGCCATTTTAAAACGCCGGAAGACATTCGCAAAATTTACAGCCTTTCAAAAGCTGATGCAGACAGAATTGTACCATACATACGCATTGCAGCAGCCAATAAGCAAACAACCCCGGCAGCCGAAAAAGCCCAAACCTCCAATGAGCCAAAGCCGCCTTACCGGGGCAGCCAATTAAAGAAAACAGAAATTAACGCAGCCGCTGCTGAAGACTGGAAGGCCTTTCCGGGAATTGGCGATGTGCTGGCCAACCGCATTATAAAATTCAGGGCAAGCATTGGCGGGTTTAAATCCGTTGACCAGGTGGCAAAAACGTATGGCCTCAGCGACAGCGTTTTTCAACTGATTAAACCCTATCTCTATATGAAGCATTAAAAATTCGCCGGCAGAAAAATAATTTCAGCAATTACAATCCTATCTTATAGCTTTACGCTAACAAATGTTAGCTTTTATGAGTTTTGCGACCGACGAAATAGCAGAGCAGGTAAGAACGCTTGCCCGGGATTTTGCCAGCCGGCATATCAAACCCTATATAATGCAATGGGACGAAGCGCAAACCTTTCCTGCGGAAACATTTCATGAAATGGGAAAACTTGGTTTAATGGGTGTTTTGGTACCGGAAGTATATGGCGGTTCAGGCCTGAATTATGCAGCATATAAGGTTGTGATAGAAGAAATATCAAAGGTGTGCGGCTCTATAGGATTAAGTCTTGCAGCGCATAATTCCCTTTGCACCAGTCATATTCTTTTATTTGGCAAGGAAGAGCAGAAGCGAAAGTATTTGCCGCTTCTTGCATCGGGAGAATGGATCGGCGCCTGGGGCTTGACGGAAGCCAGCACGGGCAGCGATGCCGGCAATATGCAATGCACCGCAAAAAAAGAAGGCAATACCTGGATACTGAACGGCGCCAAATCGTGGATAACTCATGGAAAAAGCAGCCAGGTTGCCGTGGTAATTGCAAGAACCGGTGAACCGGGAACGAGAAATAATACTACGGCATTTGTGGTTGAGCGCGGCACACCTGGTTTCTCCGGCGGTAAAAAAGAAAATAAGCTCGGCATGCGCGCCAGCGAAACGGCTGAAATGATATTTGACAATTGTATTATTCCTGATGAAAACCGGCTGGGCAATGTGGGGGAAGGTTTTAAACAATCCATGCAGGTGCTGGATGGCGGCAGAATCTCTATAGCCTGCCTTTCAGTAGGCATTGCAAAAGGCGCTTTTGAGGCGGCGGCAAAATACAGTAAAGAGCGGCGCCAGTTCGGCCAGCCTATTTGCAATTTCCAGGGCATTGGTTTTAAAATTGCCGATATGGCAACCGAAATTGACGCTGCAGAGCTTTTGATTATGCGCGCCTGCGAACTTAAAGATCAGCATAAAAAAGTTACCCGCGAAGCGGCGATGGCAAAATATTATGCCAGCGAAGTGGCCGTAAAAGTTGCCACGGAAGCTATACAGATTTTTGGCGGCAACGGCTATACAAAAGAATTCCCGGTTGAAAAATTTTACCGCGACGCCAAGCTTTGCACCATTGGCGAAGGCACATCTGAAATTCAGAAGATTGTTATTGCAAGAGAAACGTTGAATGGGTTTTGATTGAAACGTTTTACAACGCTGATGAAGCATTTTCTGCAGAAAAAATTTTTAAAATTACGAAATTATCGTAATTTTACGAAAACTTCGTAGAGTGAAAACCTCACAGTTCAGGAGGAGCAGGGCATTACAAACGGTTTTCCAAATAGGAAAAGGTAATCATTGGCATAACATGCATCTCACAACTTATGCCGGGCTCACTTTAAATAATATTTTCATTTCATAAAAACTTACGTTATGATATTCTTTTTTCAATACCTGCTCAGGCTATCAATAAGTTTTGCAGTTATGTATTTGTTTTATGCAATGTTTTTGCGCAGACTTACATTCTATACCCACAATCGCTGGTATTTAATGGGTTATTCGTTGTTATGTTTTATCATTCCGATGATAAACATTCCTTCACTCTCTTCAGCGCTGCAACAAAACGAAGCACCCATAATAAATACAACTATTGTGCACATGATTCCGGACATTTCAATTACAGCAGCTACTGAAACGCAGCTACCACGCAGGGTTGATGTGTATCAGGTTATTGCATGGATACTTTTTACAGGCATTTCAATAATGCTGCTGCGATTGTTAATGCAACTATTGGCTTATAAAAAACTGGCAGGTCGCGCAAAAATTATTTCAAACAATAATTCGGTTAAATTATACCATATAGATAAAGATACTGTGCCTTTCTCTTTCGGTAATTCGATTTTTATTAATCAGAATTTGTATGATGAAGCAGCGCTGAAAGAAATTCTTCAGCATGAACTGGCGCACGTTAAACAAAAACACACAATTGATATTTTGTGGGGCGAAATATTGTGCGCATTGAATTGGTACAATCCTTTTGTATGGTTGATACGTAAAGCTATCCGTGTGAACCTTGAATTTATTGCCGATGATAAAGTAGTGCAAAGCGGCACTAACAAACAAGCGTACCAATATTTATTGCTGCAGGTAATGGGCAATAACAATCTTTCCATCACTAATAATTTTAATTTTTCTTCACTTAAAAAACGTATCACCATGATGAATAAAATTAAATCGGCAAAAATTCATTTGGTTAAATTTTTATTTTTAATTCCATTGCTCGGCCTGTTACTGGTTTCTTTCAGAGATGTAATAAAAACAAGCCAGAAGCCCAATAACATCACGGTTTCGGGAGTTGTGGTTAATGCACAAACTTACCAGCCGTTAAGCAATGTATTGCTGGCAGATAGTATTAATCATGTTAATGTAATAGCTGATGACAAAGGATTTTATTCATTTAAAATAACTCCTGACAACGGTATGAAATGGAAATATTCATTAAGTATTACTAAGGAGGGATTTGAAAATTTCGTTGCTTCAGCTTCAGGAATTGTCAAAAATGAAAAGGCATATTCCGTTATTGCCAATATGGGTTTAAGCCCTTTGAACACCGCCCGCTCTGACGTTAATCCTTTTGCAGCTACAAGCAATTATACTGGCCTTGAAGCCAGTTACGAAGACATAATGAAAGAACTGCGCAGGGCAAAACAAGATTTTGAAGGGGATGCATCGGAAAACGCAAATGCCATACAAATAGAAAAAGAGGCAGCGTTGGAAGGGCTTGTTGTAATTCAAAAAGAAAATGCTGTTTATATTTTCAAAAGCGATGGCTGGAATTCTTATGATATGTTTAATCCCATGATTTATGTGGATGGGAAATTGATGACAATTGATGAAATTAATGCTGCTTATTCTAAAAAAGATGT
>NZ_JASGEX010000202.1:0-9813 GCF_047606085.1 Parafilimonas sp. | reverse complement strand
TTGTAATTGTAAGTCACGATAAATATTTTTTAAACCGCATGGTTACAAAAATTGTTGAGCTGTACCAGCAGCAACTGCATATTTATTCCGGCAATTATGATTACTATGAAACAGAAAAAGAACAACGCATAGAAATTCAGCAGCGTGCTTACGAAAACCAGCAGGATTATATACGCCAGAATGAACGTTTGATTGAGCGTTTTCGTGCCAAGGCCAGTAAAGCAGCAATGGCGCAAAGCCTTATCAAAAAATTAGACAGGCTTGACCGCATAGAAAATGTGGAGGTTGAAAGGCCAAACCTTAAAATTAATTTCAGGGTTGATAAGCAGCCCGGCAAAATACTGGCATCGCTTAAACATGCGACAAAAAAATTTGGCAACAATCTTATCATAGAAAATACCGGCGCTGAAATTGACCGCGGTGATAAAATTGCATTGATAGGCGCTAACGGGAAGGGTAAATCAACCATTTTAAGAATGATCGCCGGCACGGAAGCTTTTGAAGGCGAAAGAAACTGGGGCCATAATGTGGATGAAAGTTTTTATGCCCAGCATCAACTGGAAGCACTGAACTTAAACAACACGATCCTGGAAGAAATGATGTTATGCGGCAGCGGTAAAACAGAGCTTGAGCTAAGAACGCTGTTAGGCTGTTTTTTATTTAGTGGCGATGATGTGGAAAAAAAGATACGCGTATTAAGCGGTGGTGAGAAAGCAAGGGTCGCCCTGGCAAAAGTTATTGCGGGCAAGGCTAATTTCTTATTGCTGGATGAGCCCACGAATCACCTGGATATTCATAGCGTTGAACTATTAAGCGAAGCTTTAAATAAATATGAAGGCAGTTATATCCTGGTAAGCCACGACAGGTATTTTGTTTCCAAAACAGCCAATAAAATATGGGAGATTGTTGACCATGAAATAAAAGAATTTAAAGGCAGTTATGAGGAATATGTGCAGTGGAAAGAAAGAATGAAACAGTCAACGGTTAACCGTCAACCGTCAACCGTCAACCGGCCGCAGTTAACTGAAAAACAGACTGACCATATTGAACCAACTTTCAACATTAAATCTTCAACATTAAACAACCAGAACCGCGAACAGCAAAAAGAATTGCAGAAACTGCAAAAGCAGTTCAGCAAAACAGAAGCACATTTGAATGAACTGAACCAGCAGAAAACCAATATCGAAAGCGATCTGGCCAATCCTGAATATTATGCTGACAGAACTAAGTTTGCTGAACTGGAAGAACGTTATAAAACTGTTCAGCAAAAAATAGCTGCATCCAATAAAGAATATGAGCTGCTGTTTGAAAAAATAATGCAGGTGGAGTAAAGTTGATTGGGTTGAAAGAGGAAGCGTTCACAGGTTTACATGTTCACGGGTTCACGGGTTCACGAGTTGTGCCCATTACAAAACAACTTATTAAACGTCGCTGAGATACGATAAACATAATACTGATTACAATTAGCAGTATTGATGTAAGCATTATTATGATGGATAAAAAACAACTACAGCATATAAAAAGAGTGCTGCAAAGCAACTTCAGTAATTTATGAGCAACTCATCAATCTACAATTTTTTGTTTCTTTATTACAAGCATATTTTTTAGCCCCCGGAATAATTTTGCATTGCTGGTTTACGCTGAATAAAGATACGCTGTACAAGGGAGTTTTTCTTCCATCGGAAGAAGCGAAAACAATGTACAATGTCATCTGTTCAATAGTTTGGCAACAAAATAGAAATTCAATCTTTACAAAGTAAAAAATACATTTATGGAATACAGGCAATTAGGCGCTTCCGGTTTATTTGTACCGGAGCTATGTTTTGGCACAGCCACCTTTGGCGGCGGCAATGATTTTTTTAAGAAATGGGGAAATACTGATATAGAGGAGGCAAAAAAGCTGGTGGATATTTGTTTGGATGCCGGCGTAAATATGTTTGATACGGCAGATGTTTATTCCGATGGATTATCAGAAACCATCTTAGGCAAAGCCATTGAAGGCAGGCAAAGAGACCAGTTAATACTTTCCACCAAAACCACTTTCACTTTTGGCAAAGGGTTTAATAACCAGGGTTCATCGCGCATTCATATTTTAAAACAAATTGAAGGCAGTTTAAAACGCCTTGGTACGGATTATATTGATATTTACCATATACATGGTTTTGATGGCAATACGCCCGTGGAAGAAACCTTGAGAACGCTGGATGATTTGGTCGAAAGCGGTAAAGTGCGTTACATAGCGGCTTCCAATTTTTCGGGCTGGCATTTAATGAAATCGCTCGGTGTTTCAGATAAATATGGCTGGAACAGGTATGTAGCGCACCAGGTATATTACTCACTGGCCAACCGCGAATATGAATGGGAGCTGATGCCGCTCGGGCTTGACCAGAAAGTTGGCGCAATTGTATGGAGCCCGCTGGCAGGCGGAAAACTGGGCGGAAAATATCGCCGCAATGCGCCACTGCCAAAAAACAGCCGTGCAGCGCAGGGCGGCAGTCCCGTGCCTGATGCTGTTACCAACGAAGAAGTATTATACAATACGGTTGATGTGTTGTATGAACTGGCGGAAGAAACAGGTAAAACGGTTGCGCAGGTGGCATTGAACTGGTTGTTGCAGCGACCTGCTGTATCAAGCCTCATCATCGGCGCACGCAACGAAGAACAGTTGAAACAGAATCTCCAGGCTGTTGGCTGGAACTTAACCACAGACCAGGTAAAACGTTTGGATAAAGCAAGCGAACAGCCGCCCATTTATCCTTACTGGCATCAGTGGCAGAATAAATCATTGAACCCTACACCGCAGTTTTATAAAGTATAGTGCAAGGCCGGGTTATGGTGTAATTAATACAACCCTGGTTTATAATTTTTAAAAATATTGTTATGAAGAACGCATTCATTTTTATTGCAGCAATGGCAATGGTAAGCTGCAATAACCCATCAACAAAAAAAAATAAAGTTGCCACGGTTTTATACAATGCAACCATTATTGATGGCAATGGCGGCGCGCCGTTGCCCAACGCTTCTGTCCGCATGGAGGGCGATAGCATTACAGCCGTTGGTGCAAATGTGGATACTACCAATGCGACTGTTGTTCATCTCAATGGCAAAACCATTATGCCTGCGCTCATCAGCGACCATGTGCATATAGGCTCCTTAAAAGGCCTGGGCAACAAGGCTGAAAATTATACGAGGGATAATATTCTTTCCCAGTTAAAAAAATACGAAGATTATGGCGTGCTGAATATTCTGGTAATGGGCAGCGACCGGCCCATGCTGTTTGAGAGCGGCCTGCGCGACTCATCCGTAAACGGGTTATTGCCCGGCGCAAGAATACATACAGCAGCTTATGGTTTTGGTGTGCCTGATGGTGCGCCACCCATCAACTTTGCAATGGATAAAGTATATCGTCCTTCAAAACCTGAACAGGTGCCCGTGGAAATGGACAGCCTTGTAAAATTAAACCCTGACGTGGTAAAGCTTTGGCTTGATGATTTTGGCGGCAGGTTTCCTAAAATGGACCCGGCCATTTATGAAGCCATTATTGATGAAGCGCATAAGCACAATCTTCGCGTAGCGGCGCATTTGTATTATTTGTCTGATGCACGAAAGCTGGTTGATAATGGCGTTGATATAATTGCACACAGTGTTCGCGACAGTGTAATAGGCGATGACTTAATTAACGAAATGAAAGCAAAGCAGGTGGCATATATCCCCACTTTATCCCTTGATGAATTTGCTTATATCTATGCCCGCAGGCCCGATTGGATAAATGATGCATTTTTCAAAGCATCGCTTGAGCCCGGCGTGTATGAAATGATCACTTCTGAAAAGTATCAGAACGATCTTAAAAACTCCCCTGTTTATGCTAAAAATATAAAAGCCTTTGAAACCGCTTTGCAAAACCTGAAGAAAGTGTATAACGCAGGCATCCTTGTAGCGCTTGGAACAGACAGCGGCGCTATGCCTTTACGTGCACAGGGTTTTAGCGAACACCTCGAGCTGGAATTAATGGTACAGGCCGGGTTAACGCCAATGCAGGCTATCGGCGTTGCTACAAAAAATGCGGCCGCACTGCTGCATATTGATAACAGGTTCGGCACCATAGAAAAGGGAAAAGTTGCAGACCTGCTTATCCTGAACGCTAACCCGCTCGATGATATAAAGAGCACAAGAAAAATAGATGCTGTATATAAGGCGGGCATTAAGGTGAAATAACAGTAAGCACCAGCAAAAAAAACAATTATGAACAGGACTGAATTTATCAGGGCAAGTGGCATATTAATTTCTTCCTTATTTATTAAACAGACAGTTATGGCAACAGTTAATACAATACCGGAAGAATTTTATTTTAAGGATGATGGCAGCATCCCTAACAGCAAATACCCGCTGCTGGTATATAAAAATGTGTTTGATTTAAGAGGCAGCAAAGGCGGCGACTGGCTGGAAGAACATTTTGCCAAAAACAACTGGACGAACACCTGGCGCTGGGGCGTTTATCCTTTTCATCATTACCACAGCAACACGCACGAAGTGCTGGGCGTATTCAGTGGCAGCGCATTGCTGCACCTGGGCGGAGAAAAAGGAAAAAAGATGCAGGTGAATGCCGGTGATATTCTCATTATCCCCGCAGGTGTTGGCCATAAGTGCATTGAACATACAAATGATTTTACAGTGCTTGGCGCTTATCCAAATGGTTTAAGCCCGGATTTAATGAAAGGCGAAAAAGGCGAACGCCCGCAAACAGACAACAATATCGCAAATGTGAAGTTGCCAGCCACCGACCCCTTTGAAGGAAACAGGGGTGGATTGGTGAAAATCTGGAAATAGCAATGAAGTGGGTTTGAATTTTTATGATTTTGAAAAAGAATAAGCATGCATAAAGAGATTGATTTTCTGCCAGAGATTACTGGTTCTTTTGCACAGCCCGCAGCAGAAAACCCAACCGTTGCCATGGTTGAAGCGGCATACAGGCATCATGGGTTGCATTTTCGTTACATTAATTGCGAAGTGAGCCCGGCCAACTTAAAAGCCGCTGTTGACGGGGCTAAAGCAATGGGCTGGGCTGGCTTTAACTGTTCCATTCCGCATAAAGTGGCTGTAATAAAATACCTTGATGGTTTGGGTGAATCTGCGCAACTGATCGGCGCTGTAAACACTGTTGCAAAACGCGGTGATAAATGGATGGGTGAAAATACCGATGGCAAAGGTTTTGTACAGGCTTTGAAGGAAGTGATTGACCCTTCAGGCAAGAAAATAACCCTGTTTGGCGCCGGCGGCGCTGCCCGTGCCGTAGCGGTTGAACTGGCCTTGGCAGGCGCATCAGCAATTACTGTTGTAAACCGTGGCGAAGAGCGCGGTAATGAAGTTGTTTCATTGCTGAATAAAAACACCGGCGCGAAAGCAGCGTATCATGCATGGGACAAAAAATATATAATTGAACCCGCTACTGATATTGTTATCAATGCAACAAGCATCGGCCTTTTTCCAAACATACATCAACAACCGGACATTGATTTTAATAGTATAAAAACAGGTATGGTTGTGGCAGATGGCATTCCAAACCCGCTACAAACGCATCTGCTTAAAACGGCTGCGGCAAAAGGTTGCAAAACCGTGAACGGTTTACAGATGCTGGTAAACCAGGGCCTGCTTGGTATTAAATACTGGACGGGCATTGATGCTGATGCTTCAGTAATGCACAAAGCATTGAAGGAAGCTTTGCATATAGATTAATGATGATTGATTTTATTAGAATAGACCATGTGCTTATCAGTATTCCGCCGGTCGCCAAAGAAACTGCCCGGAAGTTTTATAAGGAGGTTTTGCAGTTGAAGGAAATCCCCGGCAGCCATCCACGGGGCGCTATGTGGTTTGAAGCAGGCGATGCACAATTGCACATACGTGAAGAAGACAACCACAATTTCAATTCGGATAAACACCCGGCTTTTGAAGTAAGTGATCTGAATGCTACCAGGCACTTCCTGCAGGCACAAAATATTGCTATCAGCTACTCTTCTGAAATTGAAGGAAGGCAACGCTGCTTCTTCCGCGATCCCCGGGGCAACCGTTTCGCGCTGATTGAGTTTAAAGCAAGCATCTCCAACTGATACCTTCATATCCTTTCTTTTTTATTTCAACCAAGATTACCTGGCAACAAATGCGAAGCAACCGGCTGCATTTGCTATTGAACCTTGCAGTAATTTATATAGCTTTAAAAGAATTACCGGTTTTTGGTGAAAGCTGGCCGTACGCTAACCTATTTACAATTATTTGTAAAATATGTACAAGCAGTGGGCTTGTACTATGAATACCTTTGCGGTGTAAGCAATACAGTAATGATGAAAGTTCAGCATATTATTCTTTTCGTTTGTTTAAACATTTTTTTTATGCAGGCACAGGCGCAGCAGTTGAAGGATAATGTTTCATTCATTGCACATATCAATCCTCCAAACCCCGACCCTTCCGGCATTGCCCTCAGCAAAACAGGCAGGATATTTTTAGGTTTTCCACGCCATGCAGATAACCATACACAGTTTGCTTTGGCAGAATTGGTAAATGAACAATTGATTCCCTTCCCTGACAGCAGTTTTATTTATCCATCAGCAAAACCATATAAAGAATGGCTGGTTTCGCCGCATGGCATGTACATGGATAAGAACGATGTGCTTTGGATTTTGGATGATGGCAAACGCGCCGGCATACAGGAAATTCCGGAAGGCGCTGCCAAGGTGGTTGCTATTGATATCAACACAAAAAGAATCGTGCACACGCTTGTAATACCGGCAAATGTTTTATCAAGCAATGCGCATTATAACGACCTGCGGGTTGACCTTACACATGGCGCTAAAGGCACCGTATATATTGCCAACAGTGGTTTTGGCGAAAGGTATTCTCTGGTGGTGATAGATGTTGCTTCCGGCAAAACAAGGGAAGTGTTACTGAACCAGCCATCAACTTCACCTGAATCAAAATTCATGGCTTTTCTGGAAGGCAAACCGCATGTGGCAGATATGCAAAAGCAAACCTTTCCGCAAGGCGGGGCAGACGGTATTGCACTTTCACCCGATAGCAAAAAATTATTCTGGACGGCCATCAGCAGCCGCAACCTGTACAGCATTAACACGGATACGCTGAGTAATTTTTCGCTTGATGAAACAACCATAGAAAAAGCAGTAATGTTCGAAGGGCAACACCCGGCTTGCGATGGCCTGGCGGAAGATGATAAAGGTAATATTTATTTCGGCGCATTTGAACAGCAATCCATCGTTAAAAGAACGCCTGATGGTGAATGCCAGTTGCTGGCGCATAATGCAGCCAATTTCGTGTGGCCTGACGGGCTGGCTTATCATGGCGGCTATGTGTATGTAACGCTTGGCCAGTGGAACAGGCTGGCAGGTTTTAATAATGGAAAAGATTTGCGCAAACCGCCATACCTCGTTGCCAAAATAAAAGCGGACTGATACAACGTAAAGGCTGTTATATTGCACCGGACAGGATTGTTATTAAAGATTTTATTTTATGACGCCGGGCATTTTCATTTTTGTCTTTTTATTTTTGATGTAAACATCTAACATCAGCGTATGAAACCGGGCATGATATTTTTTTCTCACACAACTTGTCCTGCCAAAGCGGGAGGGAAATGCCTGCCGGCGAGGCAGGTGCATAGCGAGGTTCTCCCGAAGCAAGTTCGGGACAGGCATGAGGCCATTGAAAAAACAAAAAATATACGGATGAAACCGAGCATGATAATTTTTCTCACACAGGGGAATGTACATAGCGAGGTTCCATGAGACCATTGAAAAACAAACTTGTACGAATGAAACCGAGCATGATAATTTTTCTCACACCACCTGTCCCGAACCAGCTTCGGGAGGGGAATGTACATAGCGAGGTTCCATGAGGCCATTGAAAAAACAAACTTGTACGAATGAAAAAAATATCAGTTTTCCTGCTTTTCATTTTGCTGCAGCAAACCTTGTTTGCCCAAAATTATATCATTCCGTTGTGGCCGAAGGGCAAGGTGCCTAACTATCAACCCAGTTCAGAAACGGAGAAAAGGGATACCGGCAGGATCATCAGCATCAGGCTGGTGCAGGAACCGGATATAGCGGTTTACCTTCCTGCAAAACAAGTGGCTACAGGGCAGGCGGTGATTATATGCCCGGGCGGCGGTTACAGCGGGCTTGCCTATAATTTAGAAGGCACCGATGTGGCCGGCTGGCTGGTATCAAAAGGCATAGCGGCCATCGTGCTCAAATACCGGCTGCCCAATTCAAAGAGCAATATTATTCCGCACCTTTCGCCGTTAATGGATGCCAAAAGGGCCATGCGCATGGTGCGGTTTAATGCCGCCAGGTGGAATATAAATGCGCATAACATCGGCATCATGGGGTTTTCTGCCGGCGGCCATCTTGCCTCCACGCTGGCCACACATTTTGACGCCGGCGATGCAAAGGCTGCCGATTCAATTGAACAGCAAAGCTCAAGGCCCGATTTTGCCATACTGGTGTACCCGGTTATTACCATGACCCAACCGGTAATGCATGTGGGCTCCCGTAATAATTTAATCGGTGCAAATCCTGATACGGCTTTAGCCCGGTTTTATTCAAATGAGCTGCAGGTAACTAAAGATACGCCGCCCACATTTCTTGTTCATGCTATGGATGATAACGGCGTGCCGGTAGAAAATAGCTTATTATTTTTCCAGGCAATGAAAAACAATGGCGTTACAGGAGAACTGCATGTGTTTCCAAAAGGCGGCCATGGCTTTGGGCTTGGATTGGGAAAAGGGGAAGCCGAACAATGGACAGGCTTATGCACGGAATGGATGCGCAGCCTTACGGTTAAATAAGTGCAGGGCTTTTATAACAAATAACTTTATTATCAGCAGCACCTATTATTAAAAAATTAACAGGATACCATAATGAAATTCGCAATAGTTGCTTTTATATCTTCAGTTGTATGCTTGCTGCAAACCCATCTGCATGCGCAGGATTTTTCATTCAACGGAAAAGATGTTTCGGTTGTTTACAGCCAGGAAGGCCCAAAGCTTGATTCCATTGCAGCCAACCTGCTGGCTGAAGATATACAACGGGTGCTGGACAGGATGTTGATAAAGTTTGGCGACGTTCCGCAGAGCTATGGCGTTGTTGCAGAGACCTGGAAAGAATAAGCTATCTTAAAGAGTGATTTAAAATATGGATGCGAATAGTTTTTTAAATAAATACATTAGCAGCATGAAAATTTTCTTGGCATCGCTGCTGAATCTGTGTTTAATAGCTAAGGTTTCAGCTCAGCAAGATATTGTGGAGGGAATGTGGAAGGCTTCTATAAACAGGCCCGATGGAAAACGCATCCATTTCAATCTGCGGGCCGCTACAGAAGATGGAAAAATGGTTTTATATCTTATCAACGCAGATGAATCTATGCGCATTCCGGATGTAGATATCAAATCAGATTCCATATTCATTGACATGCCTGTTTTTGAATCAGCTTTCAGGGCAAAGATTATAGCCAGGGACAGCATCAATGGTATGTGGCAAAGGGCTTCGGTTAATAAACCAATAGTAATACCATTTACGGCAACGGCGAAAAACCCGCTGCGTTTTGAATCTGTTTACGGCAAACCAACCCAGGATGTAAGCGGTAAATGGGCTATTGACTTCGCATCGCCGCAGGGAACAAGCTCGCCTGCCATCGGAGAATTTAAACAAATAAACAACAGGGTTACCGGATCGGTGCTTTCACCAACCGGCGATAACAGGTATCTGGAAGGGATTGTTTCGGGCGACTCTTTATGGCTTTCTGGTTTTG
>NZ_JASGEX010000201.1:0-19911 GCF_047606085.1 Parafilimonas sp. | reverse complement strand
TTCATTCGTACAAGTTTGTTTTTTCAGTTGTCTCATGCCTGTCCCGAACTTGCTTCGGGAGAACCTCGCTATGTACCTGCCTCTCCGGCAGGCAGGCATTCCTCTCCCGAAACTGGTTCGGGACAGGTTATGTGAGAAAAATTATCATGCTCGGTTTCATTTGTTTATTCAACGGTTTTAAAACCAAGTTTGTTAAGGCCGGCCTTCACTTCATCACAGCCCATAAATAATTTCCAAAGTAAGCCGCTTCTGTAATTTTCCATCATTACTACAATTGGCCCCTGGTCTATAGCAAGGTATTTTTGCGGATACCAGTTGTCGGTTTCACTGAAAGCATCATAAAAACCGTAAGGGCCAAGCAATTTATTCCGAAGCGTTGAATCATTATACCAATGCTTCATGGCGGCCATTGATTGATCCGGCGTATATGGGAAGGATGATAAGGCTGCGGTTGGCGAAATAACACCGAGGTCGTTTGTGGAATCGGGCGCATGCGCCGCATAACCTTTTACAGAATAGCTTGCCGTTAAGCCCCAGCTATCTTTGCCATAACCTTTATATTGTTTGGGATTATCAACGCACCATTCATAGTTGATCTTCGCCATGGTGCTCATTTCTTTCCAGTAATCAGCATACTGGTCTTTTAAACCATGCGGGTTTAAACCAAGCCATGAATAATGCGCCCAGAACAATGGCCCGCCATGCGGCGGATTGCCCTGCATGAACAAATGCAATGTATCATTTTTATAATGGCTTGTTTTATTGATGGCGCCATTCTGCACCCAGCCTTCATGATATACTGCTGCCGGCACACTGTATGTTGGCGACGATGCAGCCAGCACATACATGATCAAACATTCATTGTAACCATGCACGGCAAAATTTTTCTTCCATTCATAATCCGGGCTCCAGTGCCAGTACAACACATTTTGATTATTGCGGCGATACCAGTTAAACTCTACCTGTTTCCAGAGCGTGTCAATTTTAGCAGACAAAGCCCTCTCTTCTTCATTCCCATCTTTAAAATACTGGCGCACACAAAGCAATCCTTCCAGTAAGAAACTTGTTTCAACCAGATCACCGCCGTTATCATCAAAACCAAACGGACGAACATGGCCATTTTCATCCAGCAGCCAGTGCGGCCAGGCGCCGTGAAAACGGTCTGCTTTTTCAAGAAAGGCTACGATTTTCTGCAGGCGCGCAAAGCCCTGTTGCTTTGTTATATAATTGCGTTCAATGCCTGTAAGAACAGCCATTATTCCAAAGCCGCTGCCGCCAACGGCAATCGTGCTCTGATCGTTTTCAGGATAATCGCCATCAATATGAATGCGCTCTGCCGCCATGCCGCTGTTGGGTTCTGCACCCGTCCAGAAATATTCGAATGTCCTGCGCTGAATGGTGTCGAATAAAGCGGAATCGGATAGGTTATTTACTGCACTTATGTTTTGTTGGTTAGGTTGCGAATTGCAGGCTGCAATTAATGTTATAATTATAATTGCAGGCAATGTGTATTTGTTCATATTGTAATTATAATTTTAAAGCTCTCAAAGATGAACGTGGTCAGACGGCTTCATGCCGTCAGACCATTAGCAAAAGTCCGGATTTTTATTTTCATAAGATTCCAATGTGTCTTTCTCTAAATACTTCCAGTTAACATCAATAAATTTTGCTGCGAGTGCTTTATTTACTAAGGTTCCATTCCTTAAGCTTATATAATCTTTATACGATGAATATTCCCAATTTCTTAAATCGGTTACCAGCTTTGCGTGTAATGGGTTTTGATGAATATGGTGAAAAATGTTTCTTGCGTAATCGGTGGAAGATTGGGTAACAATATCTGCTTTAGTTTTTTGCCTGAATAGCGAACCGCCTGTATGCTGTTGTTTATTGATGGCTGCTGCATAATTGCTCAGGCATTTTCTTATGCCATCAGATAATTGGGTAAGGTATAAGCTTCCGATCTTTAATTTTTGAATGGAATTAGTATTCGTATGAATAAGAAAATGAAAATGATTTGGCATAAGGCAATAAGCAATAGTATCAGCAAAAGGGCTTACTGTTTTTCTATAATGCTGAAGGAAATAAAGATAGTTCTCATGTGAGAAATAAATTTGTTGCTTATTGTTTCCCTGATTGTAGATATGATATAATTGATCTTCTTCGAAGTGCATGATAAGGGTGATTTTATGAATGGCGGCTACCGGTCTGACGCTTTTGAAGCGTCTGACCGCGTTACCGCAGCACCACTGCACCTAATGCAGGCAGGTTAATGGTAAGCTTGTAAGTCTTGGTGCCTTCATCCACCAATTCTGTTCGTATTTCAGGGTTAAATACATCACCGGTGCCCCAAAATTCTTTGCTGTTGCTGTTGAAAATTTCTTCCCATTCACCCTTATCGTGCACATATATTTCCCAATCGTTGCGCACCTGCGTTGTCATATTTAAAATAACAAGCATATCATCTTTACGATCATTGCCAATACGTTTATACCCGATTACGGCATAGCTGCCTTTGGTAAGGTCGAGCCATTCAAAGCCGCCTGGCACAAATTGTTTTTCATATAAGGCGGGTTCGTTGCGGTACAATTCGTTTAACTTCTGAACACAATACTTCATGCCGCCATGGCTTGCAAATTCCAGCAAATCCCATTGCAGCTCGCTTTTATAATCCCATTCTTTTGTAGCGGCAAACTCATCGCCCATAAACAAAAGCTTGGAACCCGGATGCGTGAACATATAAGTATATAGTAAACGAAGGTTGGCGAATTTCTGCCATTCATCACCGGGCATTTTATATATCATCGGGCTTTTGCCATGTACTACTTCATCATGGCTTAAAGGCAGCATAAAGTTCTCATCGTAGAAATACATTATGCTGAATGTAAACTTGTTTTGAATGAGATGGCGCAGTGAAGGCTCCATCTTGAAGTAATCAAGCGTATCGTGCATCCAGCCCATCATCCATTTCATGCCAAACCCCAGGCCGCCTTCAAAGGTAGGCCGGCTTATGCCCGGCCAGTCTGATGCTTCTTCGGCAATGGTTTGTATATCGGGAAAATCCCGGAACAGGGTTTCATTCAGGTCTTTAATAAAAGCGATCGCTTCCAGGTTGCCGTTGCCGCCAAATTCATTCGGTTCCCACTGGCCTTCCTTGCGGCTGTAATCCAGGCGCAGCATAGAGCTCACGGCATCTACGCGCAATCCATCCACATGAAAGCGGTCGCACCAGAAGCGGGCATTGCTGATCAGGAAGCTTTTTACTTCACCGCGTTTATAATTGAATACATAAGAGTTCCAGTCGGGATGGTAGCCCTTGCGCATATCGGCATATTCATACGTATGCGTTCCGTCAAACATAAACAGGCCGTGCGCATCGTAAGGAAAATGCGAAGGCACCCAATCGAGAATAACACCGATGCCTGCATTGTGAAATGCATCAACCATGGCGGCAAAATCCTGCGGGCTGCCAAAGCGGGAGGTGGGCGCATAATAACCGGTGCCCTGGTAGCCCCAGCTACCATCAAAAGGATGCTCCATAACAGGCATGAATTCAACGTGCGTGAAACCCATCTGCTGTATGTATGGAACAAGCCTTTCCGTAATTTGCCTATATGTATTATAGCTTTCCTCATCATATTTATCAGGCCGCATCCAGCTTGCAAGATGCACTTCATAAACAGAGAATGGTGAAGTGAGCGCATTGTTTTTTTTGCGGTGCTTCATCCATTGTTTATCAGTCCATTCATAATAAGTGCCCCAGGTAATTGATGCCGTGAGCGGCCGTTTTTCCCACAGGTGCGCAAACGGGTCGCCTTTATCTAAATGTGTTCCGCCATAACCATGAATATGGTATTTATAACTTTCGCCGCTCCATAAATTGGGGATAAAGCCTTCCCATATCCCGCTTTGATCAAGCCGTACAAATAATTTATGCGCATCGTTATCCCAATTGTTGAAATTACCTATAATGCTTACCTGCGTTGCATTTGGGGCCCATACGGCAAAATAAGTTCCCTGGGTGTTTAATACTTCAAGCTGCTTATTGCCAAATAATTCATACAGGCGGTAATGCGTCCCGTTTTGAAAATTTCGAATGTCTTCATCGCTGAATAATGAATAATTCCATACCGGTTTTGCGCTGTCAACAAAATGTATGTCTTCGTATTTTTTTATTGCATGATTGTTATCGTTTTTCATTACAGGTATTTTTTCAAATGGCAATTAATAGGATTATTTGGTATCGTAACTTCTTAAAACTTTAAACGACTGCCGGCCGTTATCCGTCATTATTTTGTATTGCACCACCCGTGTGCCCCCGGTGGGCCTGCCCGGCGCATCCGCGGGCAAATAGATGGGAAACCTGCGCATCAATGTTCCGGTGAGCGCCGAGAATTCATCATGGCCTTTATAACCTTCCCGGATTTTTGAATCAAGGTAAATGTCGGGAAAATAAACCGGGTCGAAAGCTTTATCCGCATTATACGATATGGCTGCCACCGATCCTATTTCACCACTATCGCCGCTGTAAATGCAGATAACAAGATCGGGCCGGCCATCATCATTCATATCATCGGTAAAGGCCTTGCGCACTTTTCCATATACGCTGAATGCGGGTTTGCTGCCGGTTACCTGCAGGCCAATGGGGGAAACGGTAACTTCATTCTTATCCGGGTTTTTATTATTGCAGTCCACGCGAAAACCCTGGTCGCCCATCTTTACCGTTGTATCAAATTTTTTTGACTGGGCCATGCTTTGAAAAACAGAAAAAACAAATACAAGCAGGCAGAAAAAAATTTTTTTCATTTTTATGTGCAGGGGTTTATGGAAAATGTTTGATAAAAGCATCATGTTCAATCGCCTTGTTTAATTAAAATTTAATGCGGGTAAATTACATTATTTACACAGTTGGCAAACTTTCAGGATAAAATTATTATGAACCGGTTTAAAAATAACTGAAACGCAGGGCAATGCCGCCCAAATGTGTTGTAAACCTTTGATACAGGTTTATTAATGATTAACATTTTATTTGGAGCAATTGCTTACAATTTTGAAAGTGAAACCCCTTGTCGCTTATGAAAAAAAATTCTATCCTCATATTTTTTTTATTGTTTGGTTTTTATGTCTCCGCTCAAAAAGCAAGTTTAAAAGGTGTTACCATTGACACATCCGATAACATCAGGCTCGTTAATACAGCCATTGCCTTATTAAAGGCAAAAGACTCTACCCTCTGCCGGTTTACACGCAGTAAAGAAGGCGGGTCGTTTGAGATAGATAATCTTGATACCGGGAAATATATACTGATGATTACCCGCAACCGCTACGCCGATTATTTTGATGCGCTGTCTTTTACGCCCGGCGAGAAAAAAAATATTGGTAATGTAATGCTGACAACCGAAGCCAATCTTTTGGCAGATGTGGAAGTGCGCACGAAGATCGCAGCCATGCGCATGAAGGGCGATACGCTGGAATATGCTGCCGATAGTTTTCATGTGCGGGAAGGGGCAAGCGTGGAAGACCTTTTAAAAATATTACCGGGCATGCAGGTGGATAAGGATGGCAATATTACATCGCAGGGGGAGAAAGTAGAGAAAATACTGGTAGATGGAGAAGAGTTTTTCAGCGATGATCCTACTGTTGCCACGCAGAACCTGCAGGCAGATGCCGTAAAAAGCGTGCAGGTATTTGACAAGAAAAGCGACCAGGCCGAATTTACCGGAATTGATGATGGCAGTAAAACCAAGACCATCAACCTTAAATTAAAAGAAGATAAAAAGAACGGGTATTTCGGTAAGATAGATGTGGGCGCCGGCAGTGATGACCGGTGGAGCAATTCGGCTATGGTAAACCGTTTTGAAGGCAAGAAAAAATTATCCGCCTACGGTATAATGAGCAGCACCGGCAAAAAGGGATTAAACTGGGATGAGAGCAGCAGCTATGGCGAGTCGGGCGGAAGTGTGGAATATAACGATGACTTTGGCGGGTTTGTGTTTATGGGCGACGGTGATGAATTTTCCGGCGGCACCTATTATGGTTCCGGCGTTCCAAAAGCATGGGCGGCAGGCTTGAATTTTGGCAATAAATACAATGATGATAAACAAAGCCTTAACGGCAGCTATCGTTTTAATAAACTAACCACTGCGGGCACAGGCAATTCCTTATCCCAGTCACTTTTGCCGGACAGCCTGTTTTATAATACGGAAACATCAAACAGCTTTAACAACAGGTGGCGGCATTCTTTAAGCGGCATTTATGAACAGCAGTTCGACAGCAGCTTTTCCATGAAGCTTACGGTAAAAGGATACCTTGGCGGCCAAAACACTTTCAGCAATTATGATAACCAGTCGCTGGATGAAGACAAAGCGCTGGTAAACGAAAGCTGGCGCCGCACAAGCCAGGAGGGCAATAACGCCAACCTGAATGCCAACCTTTTATTGCGCAAGAAATTTAAAAAGACAGGCAGAACATTATCGTTGAACATCAATGATATCTATAACGGCTCGAATACGGATGGCTTCCTGTATTCACTCAATTCGTTTTACAATAAAGGCGTATTTCTTAACCAGGATACAACGGATCAGGCAAAAAAGAATAACTCCGGTACCAATATATTCAATTCAAAGATCACTTACACCGAGCCCATTGCAAAAGATTGGTTTGCTGAAATAAGTTATGCATTCCGGCTAAGCACCAGCAATACGGAACAGTTATCATATAATAAAAATGACGTGGGAAAGTATTTGGCGCTTGATACCTTATACAGCACCCGTTATGATTTTGATGTAACCACAAACACAGGCGGCCTGGCGCTTAAATATAATGGCAGGAAAGTAACGATGGGGGCAGGCACCGATGTTGCTTTTACCAATTTCAATCAGAAAGACCTGCTGAAGGATTCGCTGCTCGACCGTAATTACAAAAACTTCTTCCCGAAAGCTAATTTTACTTATAAGTTTAATCAAACAACAAGGCTCAACCTGTCCTACAACGGAAGCTCGCAACAGCCCTCCATTACGCAAATATCACCTGTGGCAGACAATACAAACCCGCTCATTATAAGAACCGGCAACCCCTTTCTTAAGCAACAGTTTGTGCACAGGGTAAATCTTAATTTCAACAATTATAAAGTGCTTACCAGCCGTAGCATTTATATATACGGCAGCGCCTCTGTAACCAACAATGCCATTGTAACCAATCAGGCCACTTCTAAAGAAGGCATAACCACTTATTCTTATGTTAACTCCAATGGCAATTATAATACCTATGCGGGCGGCGGTTATTATAAAAAGTTTTCAAAAGCTGATTTTGGCGCGAACCTTGGTTTTGGTTACAGCGCCAGCCGATACAATAATTTTGTAAATGGCGTAAAAAATAAAACCGATAATTATGCGCCGGGATTAGATTGGGGCTTTAATAAGCAAAAAGACAAAAAGTTTACTATTAATTACCGGGGTGGTTTCAACTATAATATTTCCACATCAACCATAAATGAATCGCTTAAAACGAAGTACTGGACACAATCCCACAACCTTGATTTTACCGTATATTTCCTTAAAAAATTTGAGCTGAACAATAATGTGGATGCAGACCTGCGTGAGAAAACAGCCATATTCACTACCAATAATAATGTTGTGGTTTGGAGCGCTTACCTGGCAAGAAAGCTTTTGAAAAAAGATAAAGGCTTCTTGAAGTTTTATGTGTATGATTTATTGAACCAGAATAAAGGTTATAGCAGAACAATAAGCACCAATGTGTTAACTGAAAGAAATTATCAAACCATTCAGCGTTATTTCCTCCTGAGCTTTGTTTGGAATTTCTCCAAAACCGCATCAGGCATGCCTTCTCCTCAACCATAATAAAAAATTATATGAAACGTCCATGCAAAATGTTCACACACAGCCTGTCCCGAACCAGCTTCGGGAGAGGAATGCCTGCCTGCCGGAGAGGCAGGTACATAGCGAGGTTCTCCCGAAGCTGGTTCGGGACAGGCATGAGACCATTGAAAAAACAAACTTGTACGAATGAAACCGAGCATGATAATTTTTTCTCACACAGGGGAATGTGCATAGCGAGGTTCCATGAGACCATTGAAAAAACAAACTTGTACGAATGAAAAAGATATTTATTCTGTATGTATTGGTATTTGCTGTTCATTATTCACTGCCGGCGCAGGATGTTTTTATATCCGCCGGCCAGATTGAATTTGAGAAAAGGGTGAATGTGCATAAAAACCTTGATGACATGCGGGAAAGCGATGATGCGGGCGGCGGGTTTGACTGGTATGCGCAAATGAAGAAACAACTGCCCGAGTTTAATGTTACCTATTTCAATTTATATTTTGATGGCGATAAAACATTATACAAGCCGGGCCGGGAAGTACAGGCTGCGCAAAAAATACCTGATTGGTTTAAAGGCCCTGCCACGGATAATATAGTGTACTGCGATTTAAATGCCGGTAAAAGCATTGCCCGGAAAAGTGTTTATGAAGCCACTTTTTTAATACAGGACAGCCTGCGCAAGGCCACATGGAAAATGACCAATGACACAAGGGAAATTGCAGGATTTAAATGCCGCAAAGCCACTACCATAATTATGGACTCTGTGTTTGTTGTGGCGTTTTATACCGACCAGATCATTACGCCGGGCGGCCCTGAATCTTTTAATGAATTGCCCGGCATGATACTGGGTTTGGCCATTCCACGCCTGCATGCCACCTGGTATGCCACCAAAGTGGAACTTACGCCGCCAGTGGCTGCACAGCTTGTGCCGCCTGCAAAAGGTAAAAAGGCCAGCAATAATGAGGTTGTTGATAAATTAAAATCAACCATGAAAAACTGGGGCAAAGAAGGGCAGCATGCGCAATGGCAGGTGTTTTTGTAGTAACGTGGTTTTTTTAATCATAATTTCAATTGTTTGCAGCATAATATTCATCGGTTAAGTTGGGCGTATGAAAAAAAATTCTATCCTCTTATTTTTCTTATTGGTTAGTATGTATGCTTCGGCGCAAAAAGCAACCCTGAAGGGTGTTATAACCGATACGGCAAGCCGGCAAAACCTTTACAATTCCACAATAACTTTACTCCACGCAAAGGATTCCATTCTGTATAAGTTTACCAGGAGCGATGGTAAGGGAAACTTTATTTTTGAAAACCTTGATTCAGGTAAGTATGTTTTATTAATAACATATCCTAACTATGCTGATTTTGTGGATGAGCTGTCTTTTACCGATACTTCGCAAATTAACCTGGCAAAAATCGTTCTCACGCTTAAGGCAAATCTTTTAAAAGATGTGATTGTAAACAGCGTTGCCGGTTCTATTAAAATAAAAGGCGATACAACCGAGTTTGCGGCTGATAGTTTTAAAGTGCAGCCGAATGCTACTGTTGAAGACCTTTTAAAAAAACTGCCGGGAATACAGGTTGATAAAAATGGCAATATAACAGCACAGGGAGAGAAGGTGCAAAAAGTATTGGTGGATGGCGAAGAATTTTTTGGTGATGATCCCACATTGGTAACGCAAAACCTGCGTGCTGATATGGTGGATAAAGTGCAGGTATATGATAAGCAGAGCGATCAGGCGGCTTTTACAGGCATTGATGACGGCCAGAAAGAAAAAACAATTAACCTGAAACTTAAAGACAATAAAAAGAACGGCTATTTTGGAAAAGCTAATTTAGGAGCGGGAACCAACGGTTATCATGACAATCAGTTGATGTTTAATAGCTTTAAAGGCAAACAAAAATTTGCCGTATATGGTATTGTTTCAAACACGGGCACATCGGGGCTGAACTGGCAGGATCAGAGCACTTATGGCGATAACCCTTTAGCTAATGCTGATGTGGATGAAGGCGGGGGCATTTATATAAACTTTGGTTATGATGAGTTAGATTCATGGGATGGCAGATACAATGGCCAGGGCATGCCGCTTGTTCAGTCCGGGGGATTGCATTATAGTAACAAATGGGACGACGATAAACAGTCATTAAACGCCAACTATAAGATTTTGAATTTGCATGTAGATGGTGAAAGTGGCACGCGCTCTCAAACCATACTTTCTGACACAACTTACTTTAATAACGATAAACAAATATCTTCCAATCAAATTTTGCGCAACCGTATTAATGGCAGTTATGAATATCAGTTTGACTCTTCCTCATCTGTAAAACTATCTGTTGACGGCGGCGTTGATCATAAAATAACTAACCTGCTGGATTCATCTGAAGCAAGAGCCAGTGACAGTTCGCTGGTAAACAATGCACACCGCGCTACCTCAACCACAGGCGATAACAGGAGCTTTAACAGTAATTTATTGTGGAAGAAAAAGTTTAAAAAGAAAGGAAGAACGCTTTCTTTTAATTTGAGGGAAGAATATATAAACAACTCCTCCGAAGGTAATTTGTTTTCAAAAAATAATTATTATTTAAAAGGCGCATTAATCAGCGATACGCTTACGGATCAATATAAAACGAATGATGCCAAAGGCATTTCCCTTAATTCAAAGCTAACCTATACCGAACCATTAAATAAGGTGTCTTCAATTATTTTTAGCTATGGTTTCATTGTAAGCCACAGCGAATCGCTGGTTAATTCTTTTAATAAGGGAAATGATAATAAATATTCTGATCTCGACAGTTTATACAGCAATCATTACCTTTTTAATATTCTTACAAACAGTGGCGGCGTTAACTATAGTTTGTTTCAAAAGAAATTTAAATTAAACATTGGAACAGATATTGGCTATTCTGCTTTTCATCAAACAAATAAATTTAATGATTCCGTGCTTATAAGAAAGTTTGCAAACTGGTATCCGAAAGCAAATTTATCTTACCAGTTTACACCGCGTCGCAGGCTTTCGTTCTGGTATAATGGATATACCGACCAGCCGGAGATAAACCAGATACAGCCGGTTTTAACCAATACAGACCCTTTAAATATTACGATTGGAAACCCTTCTTTAAAACCGGCTTTCCGCAATAACATGCGCCTAAGTTTTTCTGATTATAAGGTGCTTACCAATCAATACATCTATGTAGGATTAAACTCCGGGTTTGTTTTAAACAATATATCTAACAAATCGTATGTTGATTCATTTGGAAGAACCATCAATCAATATGTAAATCTTAATGGCAACAGGTCTTATGGCGTGCATCTTAGTTATGGGTTTAAGCTGAAAAAGCTTGATATGAATATGAACAGCTTTTCTGATCTGAACTTTGGCCGCTACACAAATATTGTAAATAATGCATTTAATGCAACGCAAAGCAATGATTATACTTTCGGTATTGGATTTTATAAAAGTAAAGAAAAGAAGTACGATATCAGCTTTAATCCGTCAGCTACTTACACAACAAGCGTATCTTCCATCCAGGAAAGCGTAAAAACACATTATTGGTCTTTTGATGCAGATCCTTCCCTCCATATTTACTTTGCAAAGAAGTACCAGGTTCAAACAGATTGCGATTTTAACCTGAAGCAAAGAACTTCTGTGTTTGCTAATAATGTAAATGTAATATTATGGAATGCCTGGATTGGAAGAACATTTACAAAAAAGGATGCCTTGCTGGTAAAAATAACCGGGCACGACCTGCTTGATCAAAATATGGGATTTAACCGAACCGTAAACAGCAACTTTATTTCAGAAAATACATACAACGTTATAAAAAGATTTTTCCTTTTATCAGTTACCTGGAATATTAATAAAACCGGATCTAAAACTTCGGAGAATAATTAAAACAAAATCGGTTATGAAATATTTGATGTGTATGCTTATGTGCTGTTTCCTGTGTATGATAAACATGCAGGCCCAGAATGCTGTTTTTCTTTCACAGGGAAGAATAGAGTTTGAAAAGAAAATCAGTTTATATGCAATTATTGACGAACAGCTTGAAGAGGAAGATGAATCGTGGGCAGCGCTTGAAAAGAAATTAACGCCAAGGTTTAAAACAACCTATTTCGACCTTGAATTTAATGGAAGCAAAACTTTATATAAGCCGGGTCGGGATAATCCTGAGAACAATAAATTACGCCAGCTTCCGGCAGAAGATAATGTGGTTTATACCAACCTTCAGGATTCTTTAAGCGTTTCGCAAAAGCATGTGTATGAACAAACTTTTATTTTAAACGACAGCACAAGAAAAATAAAATGGAAGATAACGGATGAAATGCGCAATATAGCAGGCTTTCAATGCAGGCGCGCCAATGCAATTATTATGGATTCTATTTATGTGGTTGCTTATTACACAGATGAAATTACCACAACCGGCGGGCCCGAATCTTTTAATGGTTTGCCGGGCATGATACTTGGTCTTGCGCTGCCGCATGAACATATTACATGGTTTGCTACAAAAGTTTATACGGATAAAATTTCTGATACGGAATTGCAGCCTCCTGCAAAAGGCAGGAAAACAAATGCCAAAGCGTTGCTTGCAACCCTGCAGGATTTAATGAAAGATTGGGGAAGATGGGGCAAGCCCTACCAGCGGCAGATTATGATTTGAAGCACATAATATCCCGGCGCGAAAAACACATTTTATGCTGTATTAATACAACTTTCATCATTGGTTTGTGCAGTTATAAAGAATACACTGTTACTTTGCCAAAAAAGATTGCATGCGTATAGGCATAGTTTGTTATCCCACTTACGGCGGCAGCGGGGTTTTAGCTACAGAACTGGGCAAGGCATTGGCAGATAAAGGGCATCATGTACATTTCATTACTTATCAGCAGCCTGTGCGCCTCGATGCTTTCAGCGCCAATATTTTTTACCACGAAGTAAGCGTGCCTTCCTATCCTTTGTTTGATTACCCGCCTTATGAAATTGCATTGGCAAGCACTATGGTGGATGTTATTCTTAAACATGAGCTGCACCTGCTGCATGTGCATTATGCCATTCCGCATGCTTCTGCCGCATATATGGCCAAACAGATTTTATTGAAGAAGGGCAGAGGCATTCCTATAATAACAACATTGCATGGCACTGATATAACGCTGGTTGGCCGCGATAAAACTTACGAGCCGGTGGTAACTTTTTCTATTAATGAAAGCGATGCCATAACTGCTGTATCACAGAATTTAAAAGAAGAAACCTATCGCTCTTTTGTTATTGAAAAAGATATACAGGTTATTGAAAACTTTGTTGATAATTCGCGTTACAATAAAAAACCGATTGATGCTTTTAGAAAAGTGATTGCACCGAACGGCGAAAAAATATTGATCCATGCATCCAATTTTCGCAAGGTAAAACGGGTGAAGGATGTGATACATATTTTTGCCGGCGTGCATAAAAATTTGCCTTCGAAATTATTGCTGGTAGGCGATGGGCCCGAGCGCCGCAGCGTTGAAGACCTTGTGCGCAAGCTGGAGGTGGAAGATGATGTTCGTTTTCTTGGCAAGCAGGAGCAGATTGAGGAAATTTTACTGGTGTCTGATCTGTTTTTACTGCCCAGTGAATACGAGAGTTTTGGTTTGGCTGCCATGGAAGCCATGGCGGCAGGTGTTCCGGTTATCAGTTCAAATGCAGGCGGATTGCCTGAAATAAACATACAGGGCATAACGGGTTTTCTTGCAGATGTTGGCGATGTGCAAACCATGAGTGAAGCTGCCATACAGTTGCTGAATGATGATGCTTTGCTGCAGCAGTTTAAAAAGAATGCAAAAATCCAGGCCATGAAGTTTGACCTGCACAATATTGTTCCCCAATACGAGAAATTATACAGCCGCTTCTGTACGATGGTCTGCGAAGCATAAATGTATCTGAATGTGAGTTCGGGATAACAATTTTAATGGCTGCATTTCAAATTTTACTTTGCCCCTTGTCCCCTAAAGAGGGATAACAGCACATCGGCAGGATGCCTCTTACCTTTAGGGGTTGGGAGCAATGGCTTGGGTGTATTTCAAATTCATCCTGCTCCGCGGCGCAACAAAAGCAGTATACACCACATTGAAAATGAAATCATTAAAATAGGTGTATATATAATTTTCGCAGGTGGGTGATGACACCCATCTGTAGAACCCGCTACCGGTCGGTGTCTCACCGACCGGAGTGCCGCTTTGCCTGGATTTTCAATCAAACCATAATAATTAACTTTACCAAAAACACAACCATGTCAGTAATAAAACTGCCCTTGCTTTACATTGGCTCAAAAGGGGAAAAGACTTTATATACGTTGTTTGACAGCGGCGCCAATCTTTCCTGTATTAACCCGGATTTCATAAAAGATATTGAAACGCCGATAAACCTTGGCAGGGTAAGAAGAGTCGCCACCGCAAGCGAAGGGCATTATATTGAAATTAGAGAAAGGGTTATTCTCGACTTTTATATTGATGATGTTTTATTAAGCGATGAATTTCTGCTGGTGCCCAACCTAAGTGAAGAAGCCATAATTGGCGCGGCCACCTTACAAAAATGGCGCATTAAGCTCGACTTTGAACGTGATACCGTTATTGTTGACCCGAAAGTTGCCAAACTGCAATTGGTTTAAATATCTTTTATTTACAAGACGGTTTTATGTAAGCGCTTACATAAAAATATGCCGGTGTTATTCTGCTTTCCTGCTGCCGTGCTTCAGGGTTACATAATCCCTTGGTGTTATGCCAAACTGCTTTAAAAAACTGCGGCCAAAATTGGTTTGTGAATTATAGCCTACCATCCCGGCCACTTCATAAATTTTATAATTGCCTTCAGCCAGCAGTTCTGCAGCTTTCTTTAAACGGGCAAGATTGATAAGTTCATTAGGCGTAAGGTCTGATACCAGTTTTATTTTGCGGTAAAAAGTAGGCCTGCTCATATTCATCTTGCGGGCAAGCTGCTCTACATCTAAATCAGGGTTTTCAATGTTTTCATAAATAATATTATTCAATGTTTCTAAAAATTCTTCATCAGCTTTTGTATGCGCCATGCTTTTTATATGCACCAGTGGCGAATTGGCAAAATGCTCTTTTATTTTATTGCGGTTAATGAGCAGGTTGGCTATCTGCACCTGCAGGTATTCGGGCGAAAATGGTTTTTCAATATAGGCATCGGCGCCATGTTCAAGCCCTTCAATTTTCGATTGCAAAGAATTTTTTGCCGTAAGCAGTATAACGGGAATATGGCTGTAATTAATATTGGTTTTAATGGCTTCGCATAATTCAAAGCCGTCCATCTCAGGCATCATCACATCGCTTATTATAAGGTGCACGGTTTCATTATTCAATAACTCCATCGCTTGCCGGCCGTCTGTTGCAGTTAGTACTGTGTACTTATCGCTCAGATCGTTTGATATAAAGTCCAGTATGTCTTCATGGTCATCTACCAATAAAATAACCGGGTTCATCAATTTTTAATTTTCAGAAGGTTCGCAATCTTGTTTATCATTTCATTTTAATCCTGTAAATCCCGCTGGTTTAATGGCAATACCAGCACAAAAACATTCATCTTCAAATCGCCTTCTTTCATGTATAGCCTGCCTTTGTGCAATGCTGCCAGTGAACGCGATAGCGCCAGCCCTATGCCGCTGCCGGTTTGATGTTTTGTTTTTTCAACCCTGAAGAAAGGTTCAAATACTTTTTCCTTTAATGCTTCGGGAATAACATAACCATCGTTCTCAATTTCTATTACAATATTCGCCGCATGTTCAGCATCCGGCAATAAACGCAGCCTTACCTTTTTCAAAGCATATTTTATAGCATTGTTCAATAAGTTGCTCAAAATCTTATTCAATGCTTCTTCATCAGCATAAGCATAAACCGGCTGCTTAGGCAAATCAAGGCTGTATTCAATATTTCTTTGTTCTGCAATGGTTTGAAAATTTGTGTACATATCTTCAAGCAATGTGGTTATATTGATCTTGGTAAAATTTAAACTGAAGCCTTTGGTTTCTGTTTTCCTGAAATCGAGCAATTCATTCGTTAGATCAACAAGCCTGTTCGTATTTTTTTCCATCGTTTTTAAATAGACATCTGCATTGCGCATATCTGTTGCATGCTTCATCAATTTTTCCATGGGCGCTTTTATTAAAGTAAGCGGTGTGCGTATTTCATGCGCCACATTGGTAAAGAATTCAATTTTTGCCTGGTATAGTTCTTTTTCTTTTTCATGCGCCATCAGCTCCATTTTTCTGTTGTTTTTTTCTGCCTGCCTGTTATGGTACATGCGCATAAGCCAGTAAACGATGGCTGCTGTTAACAGGGTATAAATTACATAAGCCCATGTTGTTGCCCAAAATGGCGGTAATATCTCCACTTCTATTTCTTTTGTGTTATTGGCCCATTTACCGCTATTGGTTGCTGCTTTTACTTTGAACATATAATTGCCGGGGGCAAGGTTAGTGAAATAAACTTTGCGGTTGGCTTTAATGTATGTCCAGTCTTCATCAAGCCCTTCCATTTTATAAGCGTATTCAATGGTTTCAGGCGCTGTAAAAGAAAGCGCTGCAAAATCAATGCTGAAGGAAGATTGATTATAGGGCAGCTTAATTTTATTTGTGAGCGATACGGATTGCTGCAATGGTGAATGCTTTTGGCCCGCCACTAATTCTGCATTGTTTACCTGGAAGCCCGTAATATAAACCGGCGGAACATAATTATTGTTTATAAAACTATCGGGGTTAAAAGCTATAAGGCCTTTTACGCTGCCAAAATACATTTTGCCTGTTGAGTCTTTATAGCCGGAGTTATAATTAAACTGGTCGTTTAATAAACCATTTGCCTTTGTATAAATCCTCATCAGGTTTTTGTCAGGATTAAAGCAAACCAGGCCTCTTGTGGTGGTTACCCATAAATTCTTTTTTTTATCTTCCAGTATTTTAAACACGGTATTGCTTGGAAAGCCCTGCCCGGTTGAATAGGCTGTAAATGTTTTTCCATCTTTATTCAATAAGCATAAGCCGCCGCCTTCTGTGCCAATCCATATACGCTGCTTATCGTCTTCAAATACGGTAGTAACGGTATTGCTGCCAATGCTTCCTTTATCTTTTGGGTTGTACCTGAAATTGACGCTCTTACCCGTTGCAGGATCATATTTGTACACGCCATTGCCAAAACTTGGTATCCATAAATTGCCATTGTGATCTTCGGTTATGGAATGTGCAAAAACGTAATCAGGTATTTCATCTATAAAAGTAAAATTATCTTCCGCCGCATTATACCTGTATAATCCCCTGCTTGTGGCCACGTAAATAATGCCATTCTTTGTTTTGCAGATGCTTAAAATAAAATTGCTTTTCAGTTGCGCAGCTTCGGCGCCTGCCGAATAATGCTTTATAATTTTTTCTGTTTTTATATCCATTATATCAAGGCCGTGCTCAAAACTGCCTATCCATAATGTATCGCCATCGCATAAAAGGCCGTGAATATTAAAGTAAGCAATGTCTGACGGTTTGCCTGTTGGCGTAAACTTTTTAAACCCGCCGGTTTGTTTATTGAATTTATTTAACCCGCCGTCTTCAGTGCCTATCCACAAATAGCCATATTTATCTTCACAAATTTCTCTTACTGCGTTGCCGCTTATAGCATGCGGGCTGTAATCGGGGAAGTATTTTTCGAATGAATAATATTGTTTGGGATAATAATTAATACCGCCAAAATAAGTGCCTGCCCATACGCCGCCTTCCTTGTCTTTATGCACTGTATAAATGGCATTGTCTGAAAGCGAATATGGGTTGTTATAATGTTTTTGAAGATTGGATATATTGCCTGTTTGGCTGTTATAAATAAAAAGCCCTGATTCTGTGGCAATCCAGTATTCATCGGCTGCGCTTTGAATAATATCCCTTACAAAAATGGCTGTTTTGTCTGTATTGTAATCAAAGATGCCTTTGCAGCTTGAATCTTTTATATTAAAAATTTTTAAGCCGTGATTGGTGGTGCCGATAAGAATATTTCCATTATCGTCTGCATATATTTTTTCTATCCACCTTAATGTGGTGGGAGCGGAGTGGGCAAACACATCATAATAAATAAAATGATTCGTGGCGGCGTTATATTTTTTCAAATAACCATTGGTTGTGCCTGCCCATATTGTGCCATCGGCTGAACGGCATACGGTATTTACTTCACCATATTCATCATTCTTATAAACATGCACCTGTTTTGTTTTTTTTATATAGCATTTCAGTTCAAGCCCGTCGCTGTACCAGAGATTGCCCAACGTATCTTCAACCATTTCACGGATGGTATTTCTTGTTTTAACCAGCTCTGTAAAATTCTCCTGCCCTTCATTATACACCGATATGCCGGCCGAGCTGCCAATGTATATTTTTCCGTTTGGGCCTTTATATAAGCCCCGTATAAAATTATTGTCTAAAGAAGTGCTGTCCCCCGCATCGTGCCGGAAGGTTTTAAAGTTATACCCGTCAAACCTGTTCAGCCCGTCTTTTGTTCCAAACCACATAAAGCCACGATCATCCTGCACGCTGCACTGTACGGTATTGTTGGAAAGGCCATTCTCCACCTGGTAATGTTTAAACTGGTACGACTGGCAATAAACACCTGCGTGTGTAAAAAATAAAGCAATTAATATGGCAACGATTCTTATCAAAGCAACAATCAATTTATAGCAGCAGTTTATTAAAATAAGGTGATCCGATATAAGAATTTATTAACCCAATGCTTTAGCGTTGGGTACAAAATGGATATGGATTGATGGCTTTAGCCAAAGTTTTCCATGAAAAACATAAGCTTTGGCTAAAGCCAATACAATTTGCCTGTCACTATCCCAGGCTTAAAAAGCCTGGGTTAAATATCGGGATCACGTTAACATGATAACATTGCAAAGCAGCTAAATTATCATAACATCTCAATCATGAAAAACAAATTGAGATTTTTTGAAGAAAGATTGATACAAATTGAAAAGCATACATTGTAAAATATATTTTCTTTTACATCTTGAAGCTGAATACCGATATAATCAATAGCTGTATGAAGAATTGCTTGCGGATAAAGCCAGGTAAATAATACGGAACGGTTCAGATGGATAGCATTGCAGGGAACATAAAAAATGTTGCCTTGGGCAGGTGTTGTATAAAATAATTGCTATAGTGTTTTATGATAATACAATGCCCTGTTAGCATATACTGCTGATGCAGCAGAACGCTATAGCTGATGTAAACACCATAAATTAAAATGCTCACACACAAATGGTAATTATTATGAAAAAACCTTTACGATTGCCTTGTCAATCATCTTGCTGCTTACACACCTTGCAAAGAAGGCATGCCGGAACGCTGGCAACTTTACTCTTTGCCGCTTTTTTTGCGTTCCTTCATGTACAGGCCGTTGCTCAAACCACAACCGTAACAGGCCGTGTTACAGATACGGCATCAAAACCGTTAGCCGGCGTTACCGTTTCTTCAGACAAATCAAAAAAATTTGCTTCCACAAATGAAAACGGGGAATATTCAATCGCTGTTACGGCAGAAGATCAAAGCCTTGCATTTTCTTTTGTCGGAATGAAATCAGTAACGCAGCCCATAAATGGCCGGTCAACTGTAAACCTTGTATTATACCCCGATGTTTCAGGCCTTGGCGATGTGGTTGTAGTGGGTTACGGCACACAGAAAAAAGGCTCTACCACAGCAGCCATTTCCACTGTTACGGCAAGTGATATAGGCCGCGTTCACGGGGGTGCAACAGCCAGCACCACGCTGGCCGGTAAATTGCCGGGGGTAACATTCCGGCAGGCAGAAGGCCGTCCCGGCGCTTCGGCTAATATTCAGATACGCAATATGGGCGCCCCATTATATGTAATTGATGGCATACAGCAGGACGCAGGCCAGTTTAATAACCTGGCACCCAATGATATTGAAAGCATTACCATATTAAAAGATGCCTCTGCCGCTATTTACGGTGTACGGGGCGGCAATGGCGTGGTGGTGGTAACAACCAAAAGAGGATCGGCCGGTAAAAATAATATTAATGTAGATGCTTATTCAGGGT
>NZ_JASGEX010000200.1:0-20330 GCF_047606085.1 Parafilimonas sp. | reverse complement strand
TTTAATCTAAAGAATTCCCAGTGGGCTTGCCCCTGGGCCTATGAAGTTAAAAAGATTTTGGAGATTTGATAAATGGCAGAAGCTATATCAAAATCTCACAATGTAAGTGTGTTATTATATCATTTAGTTTGTCCTGCAAAGTATCGGCGGAAAATATTTTCTGAAGAAGTGAGTAGGAGTTTACTGTCGATTTGTTTTGAAATAACTATAAAGTATGAGATTGAATTTATAGAGATAGGAACAGACAATGATCATGTTCATTTTTTGATTCAAGGTATACCAAGGATGAGCCCATCTGAAATTGTAAGGATAGTAAAAAGTATAACTGCAAGAGAAATATACCGCCTACATCCGGAAGTGAAAACAATGCTATGGGGAGGAAATATATGGACAAGTGGTTATTATATCAATACGGTTGGAAAATATGGAACAGAAGAAGTGATAAGGAAGTATGTTGAAAATCAGGGAAGAGAAAAGGAGTATCAACAGATGCATAGCAGTCAGTTGAGGTTGTTCTAAGATACCCAGTGGGTTTGCCCCTGGGTAGTTCATTAAATTCAATCTTCTTCATAGCGATTTCATATTATTGTTTTTTATTGCGGAAGTTGAAATAAAAACATCATACTATTAAAAATTGAACATGCAGCCGGTTGGCCTCAATAATCCTTCATCATCAAGGTTATTATCCCTCGATTTTATGCGTGGCTTTATCATGGTATTGCTGGCGCTGGAAAGCACCGGCTTATATGATCATCTTTTTGATGCATCTTCCGAAGGAAGCATTTTTCATGGCTTCATGCAGCAGTTCTTTCATCATCCATGGAACGGGCTGCGCTTCTGGGACCTTATTCAGCCGGGCTTTATGTTTATGGCGGGTGTTTCTATGGCTTATTCGCTCAGCAGGCAAAGGCAGCAGGGATTTACCAGGAGCATGTCTTTTAAAAAAACACTGAAACGCTGCGGCTGGCTTTTCTTTTGGGGCGTGCTGGATTATGCCGTGCGGGAATCGGGCTTATCCTTTGAATTATGGGATGTATTAACGCAGCTTTCATTCACAACACTGGTTACATTCTTAATATTTGAATGGAGCGCAACCGCGCAAATACTGTTTTGTGTTTTTGTTTTATTGCTTACAGAAATGCTATACCGCTTCAGCAATATTCCCAATTTTAACCAGCCTTTTACTGATCAGCATAATTTTGGAAACTATGTTGATGTATTATTGATGCATAAAATAAATAAGGGCGGCTGGGTAGCTATCAATTGCCTCCCTACATCTGTGCATACGATTGCCGGGGCTTTAACGGGCAGGCTGTTTCTGGGCAATTCAAAGAATAAATTACGGCCTATGTTAATGTGGGCGCTTATTTGCCTGGCCGTTGGCTACAGCCTCGATATGGCGCATATAACGCCCATTATAAAACGCATCGCCACCTCATCGTTTACACTGGCTTCATTGGGCTGGTGCCTGCTTGGTCTGGTATGTTGCTATTGGTGGATTGATGTGCTCGATCATAAAAGGCACCTCCGGTTTTTTATAATTGTGGGCACGAATTCCCTGTTTATTTATTTATTTTTTGAAATAGTGGGCCACCGGTGGTTTAATGATTATGTAATTGCCATAAGCGGCGGATTGATGAAGATAATAAAAGTACCGGCCCTGCCTGCTTCCATCATTTCCTCGCTTTGTATTTTTGCGCTGGAATGGGGCCTGTGTTATTTTTTATATAAAAAGAAAATATTTTTTAAACTGTAAAAACAATAGCAGGTTTTTTGAGCATGGGCAACGTGGTCAATAGGGAATCAATGTCGTTTAGTTAAGGAATGTTTGCAAAGTCCCTCCCGACCATTCGGGAGGGATTTAGGGTGAGGTCAAAACAAGGTTAACTAAACGACATTGAATAGGGAATGGTCAATCAATGCTGTTTAATTAAGGTTTAAATAGTCAATACTCAATGCTCAATATTCGTTTTACCAGTATTTATAATTGCACATTCCTGCCCGTCCGGCAGGGAATATTGTGTTGTTGAATATTGCGTGTTTTTCCTAACTAAACGGCATTGACGCACAATTCGCCATTCACCAATTCAATCTTCATTTTATCTTTACCCGCATAACATATTGGTTTGGTTAAAAATGTATCGAAAATATTGTTGGGTTTAAGCTTGGCAGCAGTTGCATGGATGTATATCTGGCCAAACCTCTTATTGCTCCTGGTAGCCTGCGTGCTCATAGCCTCCCTGTTGCTATGGCCTAAAGCATTCCTGCGCTTTATTATTGGCTTTTTCGCCCTGTTGTTATTGGCCTGGCTGCTGATACAATTGTCGCCTGTACAAAATTTTATTGCCGGCAAAGTCACTTCAAAGCTGTCGGCGGCGTTAAAAACCACCGTGAAAATAGGGGAGGTGAATTTTTCTTTGTTTGATAAGATGAACCTGAGCAACACGCTTATTCTCGACCAGCATAAAGATACCCTGTTAAAAGCCGGCTCCTTAAAACTGCGCATTACCGACTGGTTTTTTTTTAAGAAGCAAATTGAGCTGAAATACATTGGCCTTGAAGATGCTGCCATCAACCAGCAGCGCAACGATTCTGTATGGAATTACCAGTTTTTAATTGACTATTTCTCCCCGCCGAAGGCCAGGCGGCAAAGCAACAGCATCATGCTTAAAATACAGAAGCTTGACCTGAAGAACGTAGTTTATACAAAAAACGACCTGTGGCGCGGGCAGAAAACGGTGCTTAAAACAGGCAGCCTGCTGGTGGATGCCGATAATATTAATCTTTCCAAAAACCTTATTCTTATCAATTCCATTGATATGGATAAAACATCTTATAATATCGAGAACTTCAATGGTATTGATACCACCCAAAAGAAAATAACAAAAAGGGATACAGCGCGGATGTATTTTAACCCCGGCAATTTGCGTATAAGGGTAACTGCCTTAAATATAAAAGATGGCTTTTTTGGCACCGGATGGCGCAACGAAACACCACGCGAAGGCGTTTTTTATGGAAGAAAACTAATGGTGAGCAGGATTAACGGCACTATTAAAAACCTTAGCCTGCTTAAAGATACCATAACGGCAAACATAGACATAGATGCTGCGGAAAGAAGCGGCGTGCATATAAGAAAACTGCAGGCCCAATACAAGCTCACGCCGCAAAAAATGGAATTTTCGAAGCTGCTGTTAAAAACAAATAAAAGTACCGTTACAAACTATTTTGTAATGAAGTATAAAGATTTTAAGAAAGATATGGCCGACTATACCAATAAGGTAGTTATGGCGGCCAGCATAAAAAACAGCCTTGTTTACTCTGATGATATAGCCTATTTTGCTCCTGTCCTGGCCAAATGGAATGAGCGGTTTGTTTTAAATGGAAATTTCAATGGCACCGTTAACGATTTTACCGTTAAAAGCCTGTTTGCAAAGAATGGCAATAACACATACATATCAGGAGACCTGGCCGTAACAAACACCACTGATCCCGTTAAGATAAATATAACTTTAAACGATGCCAATGTACAAACCAACAACCGTGAAATTGCCTTTGTATTGCCTGACCTTGCAACGATCACCTCACCCAACCTTGCTGCTTTGGGCAACGTGCGTTTTGTTGGCAACTTTACAGGAACGCTGAACGACTTTAAAGCAAAAGGCACGCTCGCCAGTGCATTAGGCGGTTTATACACCGATGTTTCTTTTTCTTTCCCAAAGAAGGCAGAGCCTTCATACAAGGGCATCATTCAGACCAGACAATTTAACCTGGGCCGGTTTTTGTCTGTTGCCAATCTTGGCAATGTTACCTTTAACGGTAATATTTCAGGCCGGAGCTTTAAGCTGTCTAAAATATCAACAAAGCTGAATGGTAATTTCGCTTCTTTGGTTTTTAAAGATTATGATTACAAAAACCTGAGTTTTGACGGCGAAATAAAACAGCGGAATTTCCAGGGCGAATTTATTGCTGCCGATACCAATTTCAATTTTACCAGTAATATCGCCATTGACCTGAACGGGGAAGCCCCTTCGTTCAATATCCTGGGCGACCTTGCCAATGCCAATCTCCGCGCTCTGCATTTATCTGAAGACAGTATTGTTGTTGCCGGTTTGCTGGATATGGACTTCCAGGGCCATAACATTGATGACTTTCTTGGGTTTGCCAAAATATTGAATGCCTCCGTTAAGCGAAACAGCCAGCAATTGTATCTGGATTCAATTACCCTATCCACTTCACTCGATTCAAACAATGTAAAAGTACTGAGGCTTGAAAGCCGGGAATTATCCGCATCGGTGGAAGGGCAGTATAAAATATTGCAGTTGCCGCAAAATTTCCAGGCTTTTCTCAACCGTTATTATCCTTCCTATATCAATCCTCCAAAAAATGAGCTGGGCAACCAGAATTTTAAAATATCTGTGCGCACAGGCGATTTTGAAAACTATGCCAAAATAATTGACTCCAATTTTTCAGGTTTTGATGATGCGCTTTTAACCGGGCGCATAAGCAATGTAAATGGCCGGCATATAAATTTCAATATCAATATTCCTTTTGCGAAGTATAAAAACCTGTCGCTCGAAGATGCGAAATTTACCGGCGATGGCGATGAAGACAGCCTGTTGCTTACAGGCAATCTCGGCAGGTTTTATGTAAGCGACAGCACATTTTTCCCAAATACGAAAATATCCGTCAGGTCTGCAAACGATCTGTCGCATGTACTTGTATCTACAAGCGCCAATACAACTTTAAACTATGCGGAACTGGATGCCGATGTACGCACTTTACCGGAGGGCGTAAGCATTAATTTCCATCCTTCGAGCTTTGTATTGAATAACAAAAAATGGAATCTGCAAAACCAGGGCGAAGTGATGATTAAAAAGAATGCTTCTTCTGCAAAGAATATGAAGTTTACGCAGGGTTTCCAGGAAATTTCGATTGAATCGGTGCCGGATGAAACCGGCGCTTCCAATGCGCTTGCCGTGAAGCTGAAAGATGTGGATATTGGCGATATAATGCCCCTGTTTGTAAAAAACCCGCTGATGGAAGGCGTTGCAAACGGCAATGTTTATTTCAGGAATATTTATACAAAACTTACTGCCGACGGGCAAATACACCTTACACAGTTCAGGCTGAACAATGATTCAATAGGCCTCATTGACCTTTCCACAAAATACAATGCGGATGTAGGGAAAATTATATTCAGCATAAAATCAAACAGCGAAACTTTTGTGCTGAACAGCGACGGGCAGTACGACCTGCGGGATTCAACCAATAAGCCGCTTGCAACCACCATGCACCTTGATCATGCAAAGGTGGGCATTCTAAACAGTTTTCTGGGAACGATCTTCGATGATATTACAGGCCTTGCTACAGGCACCATACATCTAAACGGGAGCTTTAAAGACCTGCATTTAACCGGTAAGGCGCATCTTGACAGCGGGGCGCTTACCGTTAGATACACGCAGGTGCGCTACTTTATTCCTTCCGCAGATTTTGTGTTTTATGATGACCGGCTTGATTTTGGAAGCTTTACCATAAAAGATAAGTTTGGCAATACAGGAAAAGTATCGGGCGTATTGAATGAAACGGCTTTTAAAAACAACAGCTATGCATTTAATATGTCAACAGATAAATTGTTATTGCTTGATACAAAAGCAAAAGATAATCCTTTGTTTTACGGCGATGTTACCGGCAAAGCCAATGTAAGCCTGAATGGCCCGCAGGAAAATATGCAGATGTCTATTTCGGGCGAACCAACGGATGCATCGCATGTTTACATTCAAACCAATACAAGCAAGAAAAGCGCTGACGCCGATTTTATAATCTTTAAGCAATACGGCGGGCAGCCAAAAACAGATTCCGCTGCCGCTATAACCAACCTGAACATTAATCTTGACCTTACTGCCAATAATAAAGTGACCTTATCGGTAATACTCGATGAGCTTACAGGCGATATTATTGAAGCAACCGGCAATGGCAGGATGCTGATTAAAGTGCCCGCTATCGGCGATGTTTCCATGACAGGGCGTTATAATATAGAACAGGGAAATTATAATTTCAATTTTCAATCGCTGGTGAAGAAGCCGTTTGAGCTGATACCTGACCAAAACAGCTATATAGAATGGAATGGCAATCCTTATAATGCACTTATAAATATTACGGCCAGATACACGGCCAAGAATGTATCGGTAAGCGACCTGGTAAGCAGCTCGGGTTTCCTGCTCGATCAAAGCATTTCAGGCTACCGGGGCGATGTGTATGTTATAGCAGGCCTGGTGGGAAAGCTTACACAGCCGCAAATTAAGTTCAGGCTCGATTTTCCGGAAGGCAGCGCCATCCGTTCCAACGATAACTTCAACAGGCTGCTTGCAAAAATGGAAAGCGATGAAAACGAAATGCTCAAGCAGGTTACCTGGCTTATTGTTTTTGATTCTTTTTCTCCTTACGGGGAAATTTCGAGCAGCCAGACCTTTGTGCAATCAACGGCCTACAATACCATTTCCCAGAAAATTGCCAGTGTGCTGAACAGCAAGATCTCCGACCTGCTGTACAGCCTTACCGGCGACCGCACGCTGCATTTTGACGTGGGCGCCAAAACATACAGCAGCTATAGCATTAGCGGCACTTCATCGAGCAGCAATACCTTAGACAGGACCGCCGTGGAATTAAAGCTCAACAAAAGCCTTTTAAACAATAAGCTGATCATAACATTTGGCGGCGATCTTGATTTTAATGTAAGTAGCACAGCCGCCGCCTCTGCCACCAATAATAATTTACAATGGCTGCCCGATATATCCGTTCAGATCGTTCTGTCAAAAGACAGAAAATTACGTGCTATTGTATTCAATCACAGCAGTCTGGGCGCCACCAATACCGGCACCATCGGCCGCGTTACAAGGCAGGGCGTCAGCATCTCATATACACGTGATTTTGACAGGCTCTTTGGTAAAGACTTTGATGAAAGCTATTTTATAACGCCGCCGGCCACAGATACAACGCAACAACGGCAAAAGCGCCGGAAGTAATCTTGTTTTTCAGCCTTAAAACGGTTATAACCATAATACTTACATTTGCCACATGGACAACTTTGCCGCAAATGCCCTGCAGGAAAATATGCTTTCGTATGAAGGCTTTCGCCATGCAGTGCTTGAAGATTACCGCATTGTAGTAGAAAGCCGCGAAACCAGCCTGCTTGGCCGTAAAGAAGTGCTTACCGGCAAAGCCAAGTTTGGCATTTTTGGCGATGGAAAAGAAGTGGCGCAGGTAGCTTTATCCAAGTTTTTTCAGCCGGGCGATTTTCGTTCGGGCTACTATCGCGACCAGACCTGGATGTTTGCTTCGGGCATAGGAAACATACAGCAGTTTTTTGCACAGATGTACGCCGACCCGAATATGGAACATGATCCCTTTAGTGCAGGCAGGCAAATGGTAAGCCATTTTGCAACGCCCAATACAGATGAGAACGGCGAATGGCTGAACCTTACCGTTCAAAAAAATGTGGCCGCCGATATGGCTCCTACTGCAGCCCAGATGCCGCGCAGCGTGGGCCTTGCCTTTGCTTCCAGATTGTTCCGCAACAGCGAAACCTTAAAACCATTCACACATCTATCCAATAATGGCAACGAAGTATGCTTTTGCACCATAGGCGATGCTTCCACCTCGGAAGGCCATTTCTGGGAAACTGTTAATGCAGCAGGCGTTATGCAAATACCGCTGGCCATATTTGTGTGGGATGACGGGTATGGCATTTCTGTTTCAAAAGAAAAACAAACCACCAAGGGCTCTATTTCCACAGCGCTGAAAGGCCTGCAAAAAAGGCCGGGCACAAACGGTATTGATATTTATACAGTGAAAGGCTGGGATTATGCAGGTATGTGCGAGGTGTTTGAAAATGGCATTCATAAAATCAGGGAAACACATACGCCTGCCATTTTTCATGTAGAGGAATTAACACAGCCGCAGGGCCACTCTACATCAGGAAGCCATGAGCGCTATAAAAGCCCTGAACGGTTGCAATGGGAAAGGGATTGGGATTGTTTGAAGAAAATGCGCGAATGGATAATAGAAAATAATATCGCAACAAACAACGAGTTGGTTGAAATTGAAATTGAAGCGAAGAAAAAGGTATTGCAAAGCCGCACCAATGCCTGGAAAGAATATATACAGCCCATTAAAGAGCAGGCAGCCAAAGTTATTAAGCTGGTGCAGGCCGTTACGGTAAATGATATAGATACCTTCAACCAGTTGCAAACGCTGGCAAAGCAGTTGCAAAAGCATACCGAGCCCCTGCGCAAAGATGTGATGAAGACAATGGCTGCGGCTGTAGCGGTTGCTAAAAACTATCCCGGCCACAGCGGCCTGCTTGATTATTACCAGCAATTAAAAGATTTAAACAGATCGCTTTATAACAGTTGTCTTTATAATGAAGGGCCAAAGGCTGCTGTAAAAATAAAAGCGGTGCAGGCCGAATATGGCGCCGGTTCCACCGTGGTTAATGGCTATGAAGTATTGAATAAATATTTCGACCTGCTTTTAAACAACGATGCAAGGGTGGTGGCTTTTGGGGAAGATGTAGGCCTGATAGGCGATGTGAACCAGGCTTTTGCCGGCCTGCAGCTAAAATATGGCGATAACAGGGTTTTCGACACAGGCATTCGCGAATTAACCATAATGGGGCAGGGGATAGGCCTTGCCCTGCGGGGTTTGCGGCCTATAGCCGAAATTCAATACCTCGATTACGTGGTGTATGGGCTGGAGCCGCTCACGGACGATGTGGCTTCCTTGCATTACCGCACAAATGGTTTAATGAGCTGCCCCCTTATCGTGCGCACACGCGGCCACAGGCTTGAAGGCATCTGGCACAGCGGTTCGCCCATGGGCATGATTATTAATGCTGTTCGCGGTATGTATGTATGTGTGCCGCGCAATATGGTGCAGGCTGCCGGCATGTATAATACCTTATTGCAGGGCAATGACCCGGCAATTGTAATTGAAAGCCTGAATGGTTACCGCTTAAAAGAAAAACTACCTTCCAACCTGCTTGATTTCAGGGTGCCATTAGGCGTGCCTGATATATTAAAAGAAGGGGAAGATGTAACCCTTGTTTCTTATGGCTCTGTGCTGCGCATTATTATGGATGCCGCGGCCAGGCTTGAAAAAGAAAACATAAGCTGCGAGGTGATTGATGTGCAAACCCTGCTGCCGTTTGATATGGATCATTCAATAGTACATTCTCTTAAAAAAACAAACCGCATCATCTTTATTGATGAAGATGTGCCCGGCGGCGCTGCTGCTTTCATGTTTAATAAAGTGATGGAAGAGCAGCAGGGCTACCGTTACCTGGATGTAGCTCCCAGAACCATAACAGCCAAAGCGCACAGGCCGGCTTACGGCAGTGACGGCGACTATTTCAGCAAGCCCAATGCAGAAGAAATTTATGAGGCGGTGCTTGCATTAATGGCAGAATAGGTTTATTATGGCAATAAGCAATCTGTATAATATTTCCTGCCATAACTGCACGCAAACAAACTCCTGCACATTCATATAAAAGAAACCAAAAACTATTTTTTTCTGAAATACGGTTTATAATAAAAGAACAGCCGCAAAGTGTTGTTGTGGTTATATTGGTAACCGTTAGCCTTTTGCTGATATACCTGCATATAACCAAAATCGAAATACAATGAATGGGTTATATTTTGTTTTATACCAATAAAAATCCTGTTTTGGTAGAATGTGTTATATACGATGTCTTTTCCAAACTGAATATGCAGTTCATCAGCAAGCACGGGGGCGGGAACATAAAATTTTTTTGAAACAGGGGAAGTGAAATTGCCCAGTAACCTCACGCGGTCAGAAAAGATGATGCCTCCTTTTTTATCATTTATTATACGTTGCTGCCAGCGTTGTTCATTGAGCAGCCTTACATAAATGCCAATACTATTTTTCTTTTTTTTGCTAACATACTGTACCTGCTGGTAAATCCAGTCGCCGTCGGAATACTGATGCAGGTTGCCTGATGCTGGCGCTATCCATATACGGGTGTAGCCGGCGGCTACAGAAATTTTATCGCTCAGCCAGTAAACAGCGCCTATTCGCACAAGGGAAAAATTGTTCGTGGCAAAAAAATGGTTGGTGCGTAAATGCAAATCGTTCATTATGCCCCATTTCCTGCCTATGCGCATGTAAGCGTTTAAGCTAACCCAGGTTTGATAATTGTTTATCACTTCCTTATCCTGTCCCTGTACAGGATTGAATAAGCCAGAGAAAAAAAATGCGGTTGCTGCAATCAGTAATTTGTAATTATTGTGTGCAAGAAGCAGGTTTGTATTTTTGGAGCGCCCTATTTTCGTTCGTGCATATTTGTTTTTTCAGTTGTCTCATGCCTGTCCCGAACTTGCTTCGGGAGAACCTCGCTATGCACATTTCCCTGTGTGAGAAAAAATTATCATGCTCGGTTTCATTCGTACAGGTTTGTTTTTCCCCTGTGTGAAAAATGCATTTTACATGAACGTTTCATTGTGATTGAAAATGCCGGCTTATCTCTTCGCCTTCGCAGTTTTGCTGGTATAGCGACCAGTTATTGGTTAAAGAAGTTTCAACCCACACATTTCCCGATCTTCTGAATATCTCTGCTTGCAGCCCGATTGATGAGAAGCTTTCTTCCAGTTCGGCTACCGTGGTACCGGCGGTTATAACAATGGTGGCTTTTAAATCGTGGTTAATGATTTGCCCGAGGGGCTGTTTAAACGGCAGCCGCTCTTTTTTAAAACTGCCTGCAAATGGTTTTTTGTAAAGCTCAATTTTTAAAAACGGATAGCTGGCCGTAAACGATTTACAGATATCTTCAATTTTACTTTCCTGGTTTATAAATAATTTCATTCGTGCATATTTGTTTTTTCAGATGTCTCATGCCCGCCTGACCGGCCAGTCGGTCAGGGAACCTCGCTATGCACATTCCCCTGTGTGAGAAAAAATTATCATGCCCGGTTTCATTCAGGCTTTATTAGCTTTTATATTATCGTATGGTCATTACGGTTACCGGTGAATTAAAGATTACCTGCTTCGTTTCACTCTTATGAAAGAAAAGATGCTTTTTGGGAAAAGTAATTATCATATCCACCTCATTGTTTTCAGCATACATTAAAATGCCGCGCTGCACATTTCTGCATTTGAGAAAATGAAACACAGGGTTTAAATGTTCCAGCCTGGCCTTGAGCGTTATGGCTTCAGCAGCGCTTTCATCGTACTGTTTATCGTTGTTAATATGCAAAATGTGCAGCCTTGCATTAAAAGCATTAACGGCTGTTGTAATTTTTTCTGCCGGCAATTTATCAATGTCTTTTAAATCGGTAGCCAGCACAATTTTCTGCACCGGCCTGTATTGGGTGTCGGGAGGAACAATGATCACCGGGTAATTAAGATGCCTTGATAAATGAATGGTAATGCTTTCCATAAAGAACTGCGTTTTGGCATTCGCGCCATGGGTTGCCATTACCACAGCAAAGGGCTGCCTTCTGTCGCAAATCTTTATTACTTCATTTTCAATAATGCCCGGCACCGCTTTAAAGCGTATTTTAATTGTGTTGCCGGTTCTTTTAACAAGCTTGTCCTTCAACCGTATAAATTTTCTGTCAATGCTGGTTTCGGTCTCGTTAAAATCGTCCGTGGAGAAGCTTAGTATTTCAGCCTCTGTTGCATGCAATACCAGCAGGTTAAGCTTCAATGCTGCCGCCATATCCGCAGCGTAGTGCACAGCGTTTAAAGAAACCGCCGTAAAATCTGTGGGCGCAATAATTGTGTTCATAAACCCGCATTTAAGCAGTAAAATTATCAGGGCGCCTATTGCATTAGAATGATGAAACTTCTGAAAAAATATGATTGTAATCAATTTATTTAAATGCCGGTAAATTTTTTAGAATAGGGGGATTTATCATTTTTGCCAAACAGGTACTGTTATAAACAGCGCTGAAGTTTCATTAATAAAATAATACAATATGTTTGGAGAATTGGGCGCAGAAGCCATAGATGTAATATTGCACCACCAGTTAGTTGGCCAGATTGGCTGCCATGCAAATGATACGACTTATGTGGTGCCAATAAGCTATGCATTTAAAGACGATTATATTTATGCGCTTAGCCAGGAAGGGATGAAAATTGATATCATGCGCCTGAACCCAAAAGTTTGTTTTGAAGTGCACACCATGGAAAATATGGCCAACTGGCAGTGCGTGGTGGTTTGGGGCGATTATGAGGAGTTAACAACCGAGCCCGACAGGGAAGATGCCATAAAGATTCTGTTAAACCGCGAATTACCGGTTATTTCAACCGCCAAAGCACACATAACGCCCGACTGGCCGGTTATACCGGAAAAGGATTTAAGCCAGAGTGTAAAGGGCGTTGTGTTTCGTATTAAGATAACAAAGAAAACCGGCCGCTACGAAAACCACGAGTATATACCATATTAGTTTGCTGTGTTAATTCTAATTTGTATGGTATTTAAGGAGTGCATTATGCGTGCATAACGCATAGGCGTTTACTCAATATTGTGTTGCTATGTAAGGGCGCTGGTTTTCCAGAATTCATCCGCAAAATTATCATTACAGGCAACGCCGGCGGCTGCCTGCAGTTTGTTGCCAACTTCTTTTAATTGTTCTGCAGTAAGTATATTTTCGAGGTGCGGGAATAATACCCTTTCTTCATAACGGACGTAGTTATCAACCGCGTTCGCCAATATTTTTAATTGCAATGCCTGAACAATTGCTGCATCCGCATGCATATCTTCTTTTTTAATGCCGCGGGCCAGAGTCTGTCAACCAGTATGCGAAAGCCATCTGCTTTTCCATGGGCGCATAAGCCCTTTTTAACTGTATGCCCATTAACGCACAATTTTAAACGGTGAAATAATTTTTGCTTCCATTATTGCGGCAATGCTTGTGGCTTTTTCTTTGGCAATATTTGCCTTTTTGCCCTCAAACAATTCATCAACTGGCTTCATCCATAAATCCACCTGCTTTGCAGGTGGTAGTTTAACTTGTATATAAGCCTGAATTCAGTTTTACACTTAAAAATTGGTACGATCTTACATTCACGTTTGACGACTGACATTTCACGAAAATTCTCATCATTCATTACTCATCATTTCTCCACGCTCAGCTTATATTCGGTAACTGAATGATAGGTTTGTCCCGGCTGTAAAATGGTGGACGGGAAATCCGGTTTGTTTGGCGAATCCGGGAAATGCTGTGTTTCCATGCAAAGCGCAGTATGAATCAGCAACGGATTGCCATCATGGTTTGTGAATTTTCCATCTAAGAAATTACCGGTATAAAACTGCAAACCCGGTTCTGTTGTATAAACCTCAAGCGTACGGCCGCTTACCGAGTCGCTTAAAGCCGCTACTTTTTGTAAGGAAGCATCTTTTCTGTTCAATACAAAATTATGGTCGTAGCCGCCAGGCACTGAGTTAAAGTCCTGCCCGATTTTTTTAGCGGTTGTAAAATCAAACGGCGTGCCTTTCACCTCTTTTAATTCGCCTGTAGGAATTAATGTAGAATCAACCGGTGTGTATTTATCTGCATCAATTTGCAGGTAGTGGTCAAGAATTGTATTTTTTACATTTCCTGTTAAATTGAAATAGCTGTGATTGGTTAAATTAACCGGCGTTGGCTTATCTGTTGTTGCAGTATATTCAATCTTCAAACCATTATCATCGGTTAGGGTATAAACAACCGTAACATCAAGGTTGCCGGGATAGCCTTCTTCGCCATCTTTGCTCACATATTTTAAAGTAAGCGATGGTTGTGCTGAGTCGGGAACGCCTGCAGCCCATACCACTTTATCAAAACCTTGTATGCCGCCGTGCAAACTGTTGGGGCCGTTATTGGCTGCGAGCTTATACGTTGTTCCGTTCAATGTAAATTGTGCTTTGCCAATGCGGTTGCCATAGCGCCCGATCAATGCGCCGAAGTAAGGCGGATCCTGCCGGTACGAGCTTAAGCTGTCGAAGCCAATGATAATACTGTTTTTATTGCCGCTTTTATCCGGCGAAACCCAGGATGTAATTGTACCGCCATAATTGCTTATGGTAACCACATCGCCTGCTTTGTTGGCAAGCGTGTACAGGTAAACCTGTTTGCCGTCCACTTCGCCCCATTCTTTTTTTGTTGTGCCTATAGTTGCTGAAGTTTCGTGTTGTTTTTCATTGCAGGACGCAAAAGCAATCGTTGCTATTATTAAACCTGCATTAAACCATTTTGCCATGTTTCTTTTTTTGAAATGATGAATAAGACCTCACCCTCATTCCCTCTCCACAGGTGGATAGGGATGCCCCTGTTCAAAGAGGCATTATTTATTTGTACAACGGGTTTTAAAATTTTTAAGAAGCCTGCAATGTTTTCGCTTGCTCTGCGAAGTCTCCGGACCATAGCTGTTAGAAACCATTTTCTTAAAGCCTCATAGAGGCTTAATGTGTGTACAATGCTGCCCGTAATGTTTCTTTACCGTTCCATTGGAACGGAACGTTTACACGCACCACACCTACGGTGTGGAAATCCCCCTGGCACAATTATTTCTGCACACGTGGGCGATCATACGGATCGCTAATGCAGGGTTCGAATACTTCAGGTCTCCTGACTTCGCAGTTGCTATGCGTGAAGCCTCCGGCTTCAAACAAGCAATCACCAAACATAATCTATAATCTTTTTATTGCGCCGCTAATTAAATATATGCATTGCAATATGCTTCAACAATCTGTTTCAATTTTTAATGCAAACATCTCAATTCTTCACCGGATTGGGCGCAACAGGCCAGTTATTTACCCAGTTTATTTCTTCTATCCGCAGCTTTGACCTGCCATTATCATGTGCATCATAACCATGAAACACAAGGTAATCAGCGCCATTGAAATTTGCCACGGCATTGTGGCCCACACCATTCCAGTTTTTATCACTTTCCAATACCAGCGAGCCTCCGCCAATGTTCATTGGTATGCCATCTTTATCAATGTATGGCCCGTAAACATTTGCGCTGCAGCCAACCAATTATTTTATATGTGCTTTTTTCGCCGCGGCATCACCGGCAACGCTGTCGGGCAAAATATAATTTCCTGGGCGGCTGGCAACAGTAAACCATTTTTCAGGTTCAGCGGGTTTAGTTAAACTGGTGTTGAGCTTAACCAGTTTTATACCATTCCAGAATGAGCCAAATGCAAGCCAGGGCTCATTTTCAGCCATGATCAAATTTGGATCAATGGCATTCCACATATCTCTTCCCGGCACCGATTCAATTACTTTGCCATGATCAATCCAGTTAAAATTTTTATCGGAAGGATCTGATGTTCTATTAGTGGCAACACCAATAGCCGATGTGTTTTTTCCAAAGGAAGATACTGCATAATACAAATAATAATATTGCCTGTTATGATAGCTGACATCAGGCGCCCATTGCGGCGCGGCGCTGAAAACAGGATTTTCTTTTTTCCAGTGCTGCATATCAGGTGCAGAAAAAACGGATATGCCAAAGCCGGTGCAGAAAATATAATACGTACTATCCTGCCGTATAATAACAGGGTCATGCACAGGTATGGATGTATCTGCCTGGGCATGGCTTAATAAACATGAAATCAAACTGAAAAACAAACATGCTATTTTATAAAGTTTGTTCATCCGTTATTACTGCATCTTTATACGAATAACCGTAAAGGAATATGGGCTTAATATTATATTCAACCGCCTGCCTTTTACATCTGCTTCACTTGTTTGCGGGCTTACGTTTTGCGGCGATTCAATTGAATTAACTGCGTCAGGATCGTTGTTTTGAAGCGTGATTACCATTGCCTTTGCAGACAGTTTCTTTTTGCTGTCAATGCTTATTTGTTTTGATACTGTTCCGGCAGATGCATTTACAATTTTCAATATCAGTTCATTTGCCGCTGCATCAGTTACAGCCGAGGCGTACAAACTGTCTTTCCCTTTCAGGGCTTCATTGTTTGAAGTAACAGGCACAACATTGGTGCCTTTGTTGCAGGCAAATAACTGCTGCACGTAGTAATCAGGCGTGCCATACGAATATAAATTATTAAACCATATTAAATCCGGCGTCCATTGCCAGCCATCAACGTGCGCAAATAATGGCGCGTAAGAAGTCATTATTACAACGTCTGCATTGCGCTCAAGCCCGGTCATGAAAGCAGCTTCAGATAAAGCGCACAGCCAGTTATTTTTATTTAAAGGGCTAACTGTTGATACGCTGTGCGCAGCATATTCGCCGGCAAAGATCTTTGGCCCGTTTCTGTCATAATTATCATAGCGGCCCGCATTGTTTTGAAACCAGGATGCCGGGCGGTAATAATGCTCATCCAGAATATCAGCATGCAGCGCACGCAGCGTATCATTCAGGAAATCAAATTTTTCACCATCAGGATCAGGGCCTGTACTGTTCACCAGTTCTATATCAGGATACTTTGATTTAATGGCCTTTGTAAATATTTTATAACGCTCCACATATTGCGGCCCCCACTGTTCATTGCCCACGCCCATTAGTTTAAGATTAAAAGGAGCAGGATGACCCATTGCTGCGCGCAGATGCCCCCATTTTGTTGAAACGTCGCCGTTGGCAAATTCAATCAGGTCAAGCGCATCCTGTATGTATGGGTGGAGCTGGGTGGTATCAACCACTTCCGCAGAATTAAACTGGCAGGCCATACCGCAGTTTAAGATGGGCAATGGCGAAGCGCCAATATCTTCGGCCAGTTGAAAATATTCGTAAAAACCAAGGCCAAAACTTTGAAAATAATCAGGTGTTTGGCGATGGGCAAATTCCGTGTTCCACCGGTTTACAATAACTTTTCTTTCTTCCACAGGGCCTACTGTTTTTTTCCATTGGTACCGGTTTGCCAAATCTCGTCCTTCCACAATACAACCGCCGGGAAAGCGGATGAAGCCTGGTTTCATATCAGCTAATAACTGTACTAAATCTGCACGCAAACCATTAGGCCTTTCTTTCCAGGTATGCTGCGGAAATAAGGAGATCATATCAAAGTCTGCAACGCCCTGCCCTTCAAACCAAACATTCAATTTTGCTTTTAATTCAGTTGCGCCGGCGGCAAAACTTGTTTTGTATTGCTTCCAATCGTTTCCGGAAATAGTGATGGATTGAGATTCTCCCAGTACTTTTCCTGTACTGTCAATCAATTGTACATGCAGGGTAATACTGCCGGTTTCATTTTTAGCCCAGACCGTAAAGTTGTATTGTTCGTTTTGTTTGATGCCCATGCCGCGAAAACCTTCGTTGGTTAAACCGAATTTCCCGGTTGTGGTATTGCGCGTAACCCTTATGTAGCGCGGGTTTGCACTGTCTGTTTCCAGCCTGTTGGTAACGAGGATGCTCCCGGTGGCCGGCGTTGCCTGCTGTATTGCCCAGCCCATTAACGGATTGAAAAATTCAAATGAACGGTTCTTTACCAGTTCTGCATATAAGCCGCCATCTGCTGCCAGGTTGATGTCTTCAAAAAATATTCCCCACATAGTTGGCCGGATTGTTGCGGCGGGCTTATCTGCTTTTACAATCAGTGGTTGCGCCTGCACCATGCAGGCGCAAAATGATAAAACGGCTGAAAGAATTATTTTTATCATTTTCATTCGTACAAGTTTGTTTTTTCAATGATCTCATGGAACCTCGCTATGTACATTCCCCTGGTGTGAGAAAAAATTATCATGCTCGGTTTCATTTTACTGAATTCTGTTTAGATGATAAATAAGCCTGGCATATATTTTTTACATAGCAGCAAAGGGATCTGGCAGAAACCAGTTCCCGACTTTTTATTAGACAAAAAATAAAAAATTTATTAAAAAGTTGATACAGGCTTTTGGCCCTGTGGTCAATTTTCATATAGCATTTGGTTATCATTCAGGCATATAACTGCTTGCTGTAGATTTTAAAGCGTACTAAAGTAGCACACATTTTTTAATTGTCAAAAAAACATTTATTTTTTGGATAATGCCATAACGTTATCCTTACAAACGCACCGGCTAAAAAATTATTTTACCTGTACTTCGGGATTTGGTATAAAATTCAGAAAGGAATTAAATTTAAGCTGGTATTTCCTCTTATCGAGCTTGTAATAAAAGGCGCCTTTTTTCGAGCCGTTTTTTTCTTTGTCTTTTTGCCTGATGAGCAAGGCTGTGGATAAAATTTTTCTGCTAAAGTTACCTTTATCCAGTATTTTATTATAAACATCCTCGTACAGGGTCTGCAATTGCGGGATGGTGAATTTTTCAGGCAGCAGCTCAAACAATACGGGATGAAAAGCTGCTTTATAACGCAGTTTTTCCTTTGCCATTTCAATCATTTCTTTATGGTCGAAAATAAGGGAAGGCAATTTTTTAAGCGGGAACCATTCGGCGCTGTATTCATGGCTTATCTGTTCTTCGTATTGGTTGATATCTATTAATGCGAAATACGCCACAGAAACCGTGCGCTCAGTTGGGTCGCGATGGGGATCGCCAAAAGCGGAAAGCTGTTCAAGATAAATATCCGATAAGCCGGTAAGCTGTTTCAGAATGCGGGCCGCTGCCTGGTACAGTGTTTCTTCAGGTGTTACGAACCCGCCCATCAGGCTCCACCTGCCTTTCTGAGGCTCGAAGCTTCTTTTAATGAGGAGTAATTTCAAATGCGTGCCATCAAAACCAAAAATAATACAGTCCACTGCCACTAACATCCGGTTTTGATTTGTATAACGTTTCGATTGCATGGTCATTAATGGTTGGCAATTTTATATGTTATTGTAAATGAGGATTGTCAAAAATATTTTATAAATAATAAATGCAGGCAAAAATAATTGTCTTGCTGATAAAAATAACCAACAGCAAGATGGCTATGGTTTCTTGCTGTTGGATGTTTTCAGGTATTAAAATAATAACACGCCCGTTCAGGTAACAAACGAAGCATTATTATTAATTCTGTACTAACTGTATATAATATATTTCGAAATAACTTCCGGGATCGCCGTCGCCCACCATATTCCCTAAAAAGCCTATTGAAATAACCTGCGGCTCGGCAATGGTAAAATCAAAGCTTTTTGTTTCAGTTGCATTAGGTGAAGTAGCGCCAATTGTTGCACCATTGTACATTTTGTAAGCGTCCCTTATTTTCGGTCAGTTCGAAATTAGAGTTTTTGATTTAAGTTTTGTTTTCTGTTCCACCGCGTTATCCACTACCCGCTGCGCTTCAATTTGAGTGTTTCGGCTTGCGGGTGTGGATAACGCTACACCATAAACCTTTTGGCGCCGGGCTTCCAGTTCTGCGCATACTTCTTTGTATTCGCCTGGTGTCATGTACTGCAAGGCTTTATGGGGCCTTTGGGTATTGTAATCTATGCGCCACTCTTCGGCCATTATTCTTACTTCGCTTAGTGAGCTGAATAAATATGCATTCAGCAGTTCGCGCCGGATACTTCCGTTTTTTCTTTCGATATAAGCGTTTTGCATCGGTTTGCCTGGCTGTATATATTGCAGTGTTATCTGTTTTTCTTTGCACCAATCCTGTAAGCTATGGGCGATAAATTCCGGGCCGTTATCACAACGAATGTTGCCGGGCTTCCCTTTTTGAATCACCAACTGTTCAAGCACTCTTTGCACTCTTAATGAGGGCAAAGATGTGTCTGCTTCTATAGCCAAAGACTCCCGGTTAAAATCGTCTATTACGTTGAACAGCCTAAAATTCCTGCCGTCCTTTAATGTATCACTCATAAAATCTATGCTCCATGTTTGATTAATGCTGGTAGCCATGCCCAGCTTCTGTTTTACACGTTCCGGCAGCCTGTGCCTGGGCTTGCGGCGTATGTTCAATTTCATAGTTCTATACACCCTTCTTAGGCGTTTATGGTTCCATTTGTTACCGGCTTTGCGAAGACGGTGATAGCATTGCCAAAAACCAATGACCGGATGTTTTTTAACCAATTCGTCCAGCGCATCTTCTATCTGCTTATCGTCCCTGGCTTTATGTTCATAACCATAATTACTGCGTGGCAGCTGCACCATTGCACATGCCTTGCTGATACTACACTGCTGTTCTTTTACAAAGTATTCAGCAGCCGCTTTCTTTTCAGCAGGCGTTACAACTTTTTTGCAATAAAACTCTTTGCTGCATTTAGTTGAAAACTCACTTCGGCATACAGTTGTTTGTATTGGCTTAGTTCTGCCTCCAACTCTTTAATCTAAAGAATTCCCAGTGGGCTTGCCCCTGGGCCTATGAAGTTAAAAAGATTTTGGAGATTTGATAAATGGCAGAAGCTATATCAAAATCTCACAATGTAAGTGTGTTATTATATCATTTAG
>NZ_JASGEX010000199.1:0-7012 GCF_047606085.1 Parafilimonas sp. | reverse complement strand
GCACAACAAATAACAGATATAATCCTAAAAAAATAAGCTTAGATTACAATAACTCGGCCATTGTCTCAAATGATTATAAACAAGCCGCGATTATCATTTTTAATTTTAGTTCGAAACTAATCAGTGTTTTAACTCAGCCAGATGATAATATAAAGATCAACGTATTCTTTTCTGACGATAATAATAAAAAAATTGACAGTATTCAATTTAGCGGGAATAATGCACAAGCGCACTCATTATATAATAATCTTATGAGATTGGTTATACAGCAAAACTTTATTCTTGAGCAAGTGTTTTTGCAAAATGAACTTCATTCTGATAAAGACTTATTTAACCGGAGCAATTTTGTTATTGATTCGCTCATTTCTGAATTTGAAACATTAAAGAATAAAAAGCTGGCCGATAGTACGTTTTGTGCTATTGCACTGGTTGATATTAAAGCAACATTTCTGTCAACATTATTTCTGTGTTTCGATAACTTTTTGTACTATCAACAGCATAAAGCCTTTCCAAAAAATGCTATTGCTGCCGCAGTTATTAAATCAAACGAAAAATTATTGAACAAGCCTTCGTACAACGCATTGAGGAAGGCTTATTATTGCATATTTAACCCCCTTGATACAACATTAAAATACGCAACATTTGGTTTGGAATATTGTGATTACTACGCCGGCGATTTATATGAAAATATTGTTGTGCCCCAAACTGCCTACGATCAAAGATTCTATGCGCTTTCAAAAGGTGAAAAAAAGCTTGGCTATTTAAAAGGCGTTTTATTAGAGGCCCTTTGGAAAGATATCTTATATGCAAATTCCTATGTGTCAGAAAATATAGATAGTGTTTATCTGGGTTTTAGTTTATTCAAAAAATTATTTCCCCACTCACCTTATTTGCCTTTATTATCAGAGCGGTTTAAAAATTATCCGCATAAACCGGCCAACACAACTGCACAGGCTGTACAAATTGATTTTCTCAAAACTGAACAATATTCAACCTTAGATCAGCTCTTAAGCCAATTTAAAGGGGAATGGGTTTTTATTGATGTTTGGGCCACCTGGTGCGTTCCCTGCCTGCAGGAATTCGGCTTTGAGGACAATTTGTTACCGTTGTTGGATAAAAGAAAAATAAAGCCTGTCCTCATTTCCATAGATAATGATTTACAAAACGAACGCTGGAAGGAATTGGTCAGAAAAAAGAAATTGAAAGGAGTGCATATTCGTGCTTCGGAAAAGTTGTATGCAGACCTTCAAAATAAACTATATGAAAAAAAAGGGGTGGTTGCTATCCCTAAATACGTTTTAGTAAACCCTGCAGGTAAAATTGTAGATAAAGATTTACCAAGGCCAAGCGACATCAGCAACCTTGAAAGAAAGCTTAACGAACTAATAAGTGATTGATGCCTTTCCAATTATATCATCAGCTAAATAAAATGGATTGCGGCCCCACCTGCTTAAAAATGGTGGCGAAGCATTATGGCAAAAAAATTTCGCTTCAAACATTACGCAATGAAAGCCAATACAGCAAAGAAGGCGTTTCATTATTAGGTATAAGCGAAGCAGCAGAGAAATTAGGTTTTCGTGCACAGGGCGTAAAACTTACCTATCAGCAATTAAAAGAAGAAGCGCCAAAGCCTGCCATACTGCACTGGGATCAAAACCATTTTGTGGTAGTGCATCCCAAATCCTTTCTAAGGGGAAGGACTTTAAGAACACATATTGAAATTGCCGACCCTGCTGCCGGCATAATAGAATTAAGCGAACCGGAGTTTAAAACACACTGGCTTCAAACAAACACCGCCGAAGATGTTATGGGCATTGCCTTATTACTCGAGCCCACACCTGCCTTTTACAACCAGGAAGACGAACAGGAAACCAAAGTGGGCTGGAATGTTTTGCTTACTTACCTGAAGCAAAACAGAAAATTCATCATCCAGCTTTTTCTTGGCCTGCTCATAGGCAGTTTACTGCAATTAATTTTTCCTTTCTTAACCCAAAGCATTGTTGATACGGGAATCAATACGCATAACCTGCAGTTCATTTATATTATCCTTATTGCCCAATGCATGCTGTTTATAAGCAGGACTGTGGTGGAATTTATACGCAGCCGTATTTTACTCTACATCAGCACGAGAATAAACATTTCCTTGCTTTCTGATTTCTGGGCAAAGCTTATGCGCCTGCCCATATCTTTTTTTGACACCAAACAAACCGGCGACATCCTGCAACGCATAAACGATCAGCGCCGCATAGAAAGTTTTTTAACCGGCACGGCGCTATCCACCATGTTTTCCTTTATCAGCATCATTATATTTTCGGTTGTATTGCTCATATATAATATTGCAGTTTTCTTTGTTTTTGCCGTTGCCAGTATTTTATACATTTTATGGATACGCTTTTTTCTCAGGCACCGCCGCAACCTGGATTATAAACGCTTTGCTGTTGCTTCAAAAGAAAATTCAGCCACTATGCAGCTTATTTACGGCATGCAGGAAATAAAGCTGAACAATGCAGAAACTGCTTACCGCTGGCAATGGGAAAACCTGCAGGCGCGTTTGTTTAATCTTTCCTTTAAAAGCCTGTCCTTAAGCCAGTGGCAGCAGGCCGGCGCTGTGTTTATAAACGAAGGCAAAAATATATTCATCACTTTCCTGGTGGCCACGGCTGTGCTGAACGGGCAGTTAACCCTCGGCGCTATGCTGGCTATACAATACATCATCGGCCAGCTAAACAGCCCGGTGGAGCAACTGGTGAGCTTTGTGCAGCAGGCGCAGGATGCTAAAATTTCCCTGGAGAGATTGAATGAAATTTATGAGGTGGAGGATGAAGAAAAGCCCCTCTCTTTTGGAGGACTTGTCCCGACCATTCGGGAGGGGTTAGGGGTGAGGTCAAACAACGAAAGTGGAACAAACCTTAAATATATAAGCCCAGGATACTGGCGAAGCCAGTGCGGCAGCGTAATGCAGGATGGCTATATTTTTAATGATTCCATCGCCAAAAACATTGCAGTAACGGGTGATGTAATCAATTACGAAAAGCTGGTCCGCGCCTGCAAAACAGCCAATATACTGGAGTTTATAGAATCATTACCCCTGGGATTTAACACGAAAATAGGCGCGGAGGGCAATGGCATTAGTGCCGGGCAAAGGCAACGCATACTCATAGCAAGGGCAGTATATAAAGAGCCCCAATTTTTGTTTTTTGATGAAGCTACCAATGCGCTGGATGCCAATAATGAAAAAGCCATTATAGAAAACCTGCAGGCATTTTTTGAAGGGCGTACGGTGGTGGTGGTAGCACACCGTTTAAGCACGGTAAAACATGCGGATAATATAGTGGTGCTGCATGGAAGGTGAAGTTGCAGAACAGGGCACGCATGAAGAACTGAGCCGGAAAAAAGAACGGTATTATGAACTGGTAAAAAACCAGTTGGAACTGGGTGATTAGGAATTTGTAATTGGCAGGAAAAGTTGCCGGAACCGGTTCAAATAGCATACGCCTGTATTTCCTGTTATACATTAAAGAAAAGTTTAGTCAATAATGTTAAAATAAATTGTAAAACGCCAATGCCTACAATCCATATTATGGTTTCGGTTTTTGATTTATTGATGCGGTCAATAAGCTCTACTTTATCATTGCCTATTTTTTCATGTAGGTTATTCAGTTTTGCAAGTAATTCAATTTTATCATTATTCATTTTTTCAATAAGCTCTATCTTATCCGCTTTAGTAAGAAAAAGGCTGGTTTTATTGTCAATCTCGGTTCTTACTTCATTGGCAACAAACTCCACAAGCTCGGCTGCCGCATCATCGCCAAGTTTTTGTTTAAGCGCTTTATATAAAGATATTTCAGAAATGCTCACATTGTAAAAATAATACTTTATGCCAATAACCGTTTCACAAAACGGAACGCTGCTGCAATCCTCCCCTCCAAAGGAGGGGATAAGAGGGGAGGCCGGCGAAGCCGTGCAGGAATTTATTTCCCGCAAACCGGGCTTTTTAATTGAATACGGAACTATATTATTCCTATGCATACTTACTGTTATACTTACTGCCTGCTGGTTTATTCAATACCCGGATGTAATTACAGCCACCGCTAAACTAAAGTCCATTAACGCACCAAAGCCGGTTGTAAACAAGATGCAGGGCAAACTGGTAAGATTGCTTATAAAGGAAAATGATGAGGTTAAAGAAGATGAGGTTATTGGTTATATGGAGAGCGTTGGCAAGCCGGCAGAAGTGTTACAGCTCGAAGCTGCGCTTGATACGATAGGCAGTTTTGTAATCGCCGGCAAAAGCAGTTTATTGCCTGCCTATATAGCAGGCCTTGAATTTAAAAACCTTGGCGAACTGCAGCAGCCTTACCAGGTTTTTATGCAGGCTTATATTGCTTACAAGGATTACATAAGCAACGGGTTTTATGAAAGGAAAAAAACTATGCTTTCAAACGACCTGAACGATCTCGCAAGATTGCATGCTAACCTTAGTAACCAGAAATACATACAGCAGCAGGACGAAACACTTGCTGTTAAGACATATCAAATGAACGAGAAGCTTTTGAAGGAAAAAGTTATATCGCTTAAAGAGTTCAGGGATGAAAAAAGCAAGCTGCTAAATAAGTCTTTGTCTGTTCCGCAGGTTAATGCCGCTATCATTTCAAATGAGGCGCAACAGAATGATAAGAAAAAGGAAATACTTGAACTGGATAACCAGGCTGCGCAACAGCAAGCCGTCTTTATGCAGGCATTAAATACCCTTAAAAACGAAGTGGCTGATTGGAAAAGGAATTATTTGTTAATTGCCCCGGTTGCAGGAAAGGTTTCTTTTTCTGAATTTATACAGGAAAAGGAAGAACTGAAGACCAACCAAACCGTCTGCTATATAAATCCCGCAAACACGGCCAGTTATGCAGAAGTCTTTATACCGCAATCCAATTTTGGAAAGGCCAGAATTGGTGAAAAAGTATTACTTAAATTTCAGGCCTACCCTTTCGAGCAGTATGGCAGTGTGGAAGGTATTGTATCTTTCATTTCACCAGTCGCCACCGATAGCGGTTATGCAGCCAAAGTAGATTTACCCAAAGGGCTTACTACTAATTTTGGAAAAGAAATTCAATACAGGGATGGCCTGCTTTCTACAGCAGATATTATAACAGAAAACCTGCGGCTGCTGCAAAGGTTTTATTATGATATTTATAAACAGGTAAAACGATAAATTTGCGCATTGGCAATTTTGAGCTTGCTGGATGCGTTTCCGTTTTTTACACGTCATTCCCCCACGGCGGGGGAATCTGCTCTTATTTCAAAATAAGGTTAATGGTGATGGTCATGCACCTTCTTTTCAAACGCTTCCAAAGAAATAGGCTCTTCAGTTTTATTCGCCTTTTCTTCCAGCAGCTTAAACAGTTTTTCTGTCTGAAGCCGCATATACGTTTCCTCAACAAACTTTTTATCATTCAGCATGCGGTTGGCATATTCATCCAGCCAGGGCATATCGCCAAAACTTTGCCCCTGCATATAACTGGCTATCTGCCGTATGGCATAGTCTTTAATCTCATCGCGCTCAACTGTTATTGCGTTTTCATTAATTAGTTTGCTGCTGATCAATGTCCATTTAAGCTGGTTTAAAAACGAAGGCAATTCCTTTTCAGCTTCTTCCGGTGTTTTTGCTTTTTCAGAACCTGCTTCCAGCCAGCGTTTCAGGAAATTTTCCGGGAATTCAATTGGGGTATGGTCAACCAACTGGTGGTACAACTGGTCCTGGAACTGGTTGCTGCTTTGCGCATCATAGTATTTCTGTATATCGGCTTTTACCGCATTGCGGAATTCTTCTTCATTCGTTACATTTCCTTCGGGATAAATACCTTTAAAGAATTCTTCATTTAATTCGGCTTTTTCTACAAAACCAATTTTAGTAATGGTAAGGCTGAAGAATTTTTCAGCCGCCGCCGCATCAGCTTTATCCAAACCAAGGTCTTCCATTACAAAATCCCTTTCCTTGTCTTCAAAAGCTTTATTAAGCTGAATTAAAATAGTATCATCTTTCTTTTTGCCCATCAGTTGTTCGCGCACTTCCGGTGCAAAATATTTCACCAGCAGGGAATTATCTTTTTCAATGCCACCTTCAACCGCGTTGCCTTCCGCATCAGCCTCAGCAAATTTTACATTCAGCACATCTTCTTCATTACTTACAGTTTCAGGTTCCGTCATTTTTCCGTAACGGGAACGAAGACGGTTTACTTCATCTTCCACTACGCTGTCTTCCACTTGTATTTTATAGAAAGTACCTTTAAGCTCGCTGATATTGATATGGATATCCGGCTTCAGCCCAATTTCAAAAGCAAAGGCGTAATCGCCGGGATTATTCATGTCGAGCTGGCGGGAATCATTTTCAAAAGGCAGCGGCTGTGCAAAAATGTCGAGCTTTTCGCTGGTAACATAATTGTTCAGTTCTTTTTCAACCGTACGTAAAACTTCATCGGTAAAAACTGACTGGCCATACATTTTTTTTACCAGTCCTGCCGGTACCATGCCCTTTCTAAAGCCCGGGATATTGGCATTTTTTGCGTATGTTTTTAAGCTTTTTTCAAAGGAAGGCATATAATCTTCTTTTGAAAGGTTTACGGTAAGCTTATCGTTCAATAAGCCTATATTTTCTCTTGAAATTGTTGCCATTAGAGGAAGTTTATTGTCAAATTACTTTTTAAAAAAATACCCCTCGGCGGGGTAAAATTGTGCGGATGATAGGAATCGAACCTACATGCCTTGCGGCGCCAGATCCTAAGTCTGGTGCGTCTGCCAGTTTCGCCACATCCGCAAACGGGGCGCAAAAATAGGTAAATTGAATATAAAAAGAAAGCTTTTGCGCCGCAAAAGCTTTCTTTAAAGGCGTTTTAATATTTAACGTGAGTTCGGGATAAGCTTAGATTGTTATTTCAACCTCATCCCAACCCTTTTATTTCGTGCATATATATTTTTTAATTGCCTCAATGAATGCTTTGCATTTCCAAAGGAGAAG
>NZ_JASGEX010000198.1:0-27625 GCF_047606085.1 Parafilimonas sp. | reverse complement strand
CAAAATTATTATTAACTTATAAATGGGGGCGTATTACAAATATTCGCAGGCGGGTGGTGGACACCCACTTGTAGAACCCGCTACCGGTCGGTGTCTCACCGACCGGAATGCCGCGTATGAGGCGAAAATGTAAGGTCGGCAATAAGCCCGGGTGACTTGTACTTTGACTAATTAACGATTGCACATTTTTATTCCGTGAAGAGTATAAATCAATTTCAATAGCCCTGCTTGTGCCAATCTCTTCGGGAAAAACAACCTCATGCGATACAACAAGTAAGCTGCCTTTGTATTGATTGATAGCTGCCGTTAAAATGCTAATATTTTGAATATCTATTCATTGGTTCATCTAAAATTATCATATCAGGTGCTTTATTGCTGATGGTTAAGCAGCAAAGTATTAAACGCATTCTTTCGCCTCCGCTTAAGCCGGAGCAGGATTTATTCCATGAATCTTTTGTGAATAAAAAGCGATTCAGCCTCTTATGCCGGAAGATATACAATACAACGCCCGGTATAATGTATCTTACAAAATTAATTTTTAACAGCCTCAAAGCTAAAATTCATTGTCATGGCGGGTATTAAAGTAATCATCACCGGCGCAACCGGCATGGTGGGCGAAGGTGTTTTGTTTGAATGTTTGCAAAACGCAGCAGTGAGCGAAGTGCTCATCATTAACCGCAGGCATTACGAAATACAGCATCCCAAATTAAAAGAATTACTGGCGCCTGATTTTTTCAGGCTGGATGATTATGCGGATAAGATTCAGGGTTATGATGCCTGCTTTTTTTGCGCCGGCGTTACATCAGTAGGCAAGAAGGAACCTGAATATACAAAGCTTACTTACGATACCACGCTGGCTTTTGCCAAAGTGCTATGGCAGCATAACAACAACATGGTGTTTACCTATGTTTCGGGCAGCCATACAGACAGCACGGAAAAAGGCCGCGTAATGTGGGCGCGGGTAAAGGGCAAAACAGAAAATGACCTGGCTAAGCTTGGTTTTAAAGCGGAATATAATTTTCGGCCCGGTGCTATGTTGCCATTCGAAGGTCAGCGTAACTGGAAAAGCACTTATAAATTGCTTGCAGGAATTATAAAGGTATTTGCCCCAAAAACTGTTTTAACCATGCATGAAGTAGGCAAGGCAATGATCAATTGTGTTACTATTGGTTATCATAAAAATATTTTGGAGATAAGCGATATAAGGCAACTGGCAAAATCATAAACATCATACAATATCTTATTGAATTTTTAGTTTAATTTGTAAAAGTCCAAAACATCAAAACTCATTTCCATGAAAAAATGCATTCTGTTTTTCATGCCTTTTATGGCAGCAAAAATTTCAGCGCAAAATATTACCGGCTTCCCGGCAAACAATGCGCCTGCGCAAATTCAGGCCGAACAAAAATTTGATGCGGCTTTAAGCGCGCAGCATGTTGGCGCAACCATAAAACAACTTTCATCCTTTCCGCATCACCTTGGCTCAAAGGGCAGCAAAATTGTTGCTGACAGCATACTTAACCGTTTTATATCGTATGGGTTTGATGCGCACCTTGAAAAATACACGGTGCTGTTCCCCACACCTAAAACACGGGTGCTTGAAATGACGGCGCCCACAGCGTATAAAGCCCTGCTGAAAGAGCCGGCCTTAAAAGAAGACGCCACATCGGGGCAGGCAGATCAATTGCCTACGTATAATGCCTGGAGCGCTGATGGCGATGTTACAGCGCCGCTTGTTTTTGTGAATTATGGCCTGCCTTCAGACTATGATAAGCTTGCCGAAATTGGCATGGATGTAAAAGGGAAAATTGTAATTGCAAAATATGGAAGAAGCTGGCGCGGCATAAAGCCAAAAGTGGCGCAGGAACACGGCGCTGTGGGCTGTATCATTTACAGCGATCCCGCCGATGATGGTTATGCAATAGGCGATGTTTACCCCAAAGGCGCTTTTAAAAATGAATATGGTGTGCAGCGGGGAAGCGTAATGGACATGCCCATCTATCCCGGCGATCCTTTAACGCCGGGTGTGGGGGCCGACAGTACTGCGGTGCGCATTAAGCGGGAAGATGCCGTTAACCTTTTAAAAATTCCTGTATTGCCCATCAGCTATCACGATGCAAAACCTTTGCTTGAATCTTTAGGCGGCGCCGTGGCGCCCGAAGGCTGGCAGGGCGGTTTGCCCTTTGCCTATCATGTGGGCGATGATAAAACCAAAGTGCATCTAAAGCTGGAATTCAATTGGGATATGGTGCCCTGCTATGATGTGGTGGCCACTATAAAAGGTTCCGCATTTCCGGATGAATGGGTGCTCCGGGGCAACCATCACGATGCCTGGGTGAATGGAGCGGGAGACCCTATCAGCGGGCAGGCGGCTATGCTGGAAGAAGCAAAAGCCATAGGTGAATTATTGAAAACAGGCTGGAAGCCAAAACGCACCATCATTTATTGTGCCTGGGATGGCGAAGAACCTGCATTGCTTGGCTCAACAGAATTTGCAGAAGAACATGCAAAAGAGTTACAGCAAAAAGCAGTTGTTTATATCAACAGCGATGGCAACGGGCGTGGATTTTTAGGCGCCGGCGGTTCGCATGCTTTGCAGCCTTTGATGGATGAAATTTCAAAAACGGTTATTGACCCGCAAACCAAAGTTTCCGTATTTGAAAGATGGAAAGCCAACCGTGCAGCGGATGCATCATCAGCCAAAGCAAAAAAAGATGCATTGAACATAACGAAGCTTGAATTAAATGCCCTCGGCAGCGGCTCGGATTATTCGCCTTTTCTTCAGCATCTTGGCCTGCCTGCGCTTGACCTTGGCTTTGGCGGTGAAGACCCGGGCGGCGAGTACCATTCCATTTATGATTCGTATGATGATTACCGCCGCTTTAAAGACCCCACGTTTGAATATGGTGTGGCACTGGCGCAGGTGGCAGGCCGCGCCGTATTAAGGATGGCGGATGCCGATGTGCTGCCCTTCGACTTCGCCAGTCTTTATTCTACGGCCAGTGGCTATGCATCGGAGTTAATCAATACAACCAATGATATGCGCGATGCTACGGTTATTGAGAATGAATTGCTGAATAAAAATATTTATAAGCTCGCTGCAGACCCCACCAAAACCTATGTTCAGCCAAAGCCAAAAGACGAAGTGCCTTATCTTGATTTCAGCCCTTTGCAGAATGCATTGGCCGCATTCAATAAAAGCGCAGACAGTGTAAGCGTTCTGATTAAGAAAAACAATGCATCGGCCAGCGAAAACATTAACCTGGCTTTGGCGCATGCTGAACAACAGCTTTTAGTGCCTGCCGGCCTGCCGCGAAGGCCCTGGTACAGGCACAGTTTATACGCGCCCGGTTTTTACACAGGGTATGGTGTAAAAACGCTGCCCGGCATTCGTGAAGCTATTGAACAGCGCAACTGGAAAGAAGCCCAGGAAGAAATAAATTTAACCGCAGAAGCCATAACAAGGCTGACGAATTATTTAATGCAGCTTTGATGATAAAAATTTTGTTGCAGGTGCAAGGCAACGGTGTTGCCGTCATTCCCACGCAGGTGGAAATCTCATAATCAGGAGGTTTGCTTACCGGCAGCCTCTGCGAAGCTGTTTAAAAACTTAATTCTTTATAGGGTTTAGCGATTTTTCGCACGGAGAATACGGAGCTAACAGAGGCGCTTTATCCTCTGTTGACTCCTTTGCTCTGTGCGAAAAAATTTAAACAGCTTCTAAAAATGAGGCGCCACATCATACAAGAATAACTGCCTTATTAACCGCCTGTTTATTTCTGCTCCCTGAATTTTTTGGGTGATATTCCCATGATTTGTTTAAACGACCTTGAAAAGCTGTATTGGTCTGTATAGCCCATCTCTGCGGCAATTTGCTTAACGGGCGTTTTAGTGGCTTTAAGTAACTGGCTGGCCCGCTGTATTTTGAGCGATGCATACAGCCTGATGGGAGAATAATGGGTTTTCTGTTTGAAGATAGCAGACAGGTAGGAAGCCGACAAACAGGCTTTGTTTGCAATTTCCTCCAGGGTAAGGTTTTGATTAATGTGTTCTTTCATAATAATAATGCACCGCTCAATAATATTATCTGTGCCTTTCTTCATGTAATTGAAAACGGTAAGTCTGAACGATCCCAGGAAGCTGTAAAAACGGAAATTGGCATACAGCAGGTTTTCTATGTTCTCCATCAGGTCCAGGTGGTGCATAATGTCCCTGAATTGAGCCGTTCGGCCAACCAGCGGCGGGGTGGGTATCTCCGCTTTATCATCATGATGCAGGTATTCATACATGTCTTTGCTTACAGCGCCATTGAATTTAATAAAATAAAAACTGCATTGCCTGGCAGAACCGGCACCGGCCTGAAAGCTTGTTTTCCGGGGAAATAAAACAAAATGATTGGCTCTCAGATCATGCTTTTTGCTATCTGTTTTATACCATCCTGTTCCGCCTGCACAATAAATCAATACATAATCGGGATTGTTTTTAAAAACATCTTTTTCAAAAAAAACCTGTTCGTTATAAAAACCTATTTCTGTAATGTACAGGTTTTTGCCAACAGGATGCTTATCCAGCAGGCTTCTTAGCCTGGCAGGCAATATCCATGTAAGGGGTATGCTTTTTTGAGAAGGCGGAAAATTTTCCTGCATAGTTATATGTAGCGTATGAATGCCTTTCTTTTACCAGGGTCAAAGCTAATGGCGCCACCTGCTTATTACAGTAATTTATGCTATTCTTTTTATAACAATTAACATTGCCTGTTTTTTTAAATTGAAGAAACTTTGAACCCGTTTGTTTCTTTACACACAAGACGTGTTTCTATGCAACAATTGCCGCTTATTGATCTGTTTGTCATCGCTATTTATCTTCTCGCAATGGTGCTTGTAGGCGTATATTTTTCCAGGAAGAATAAGAATGCCGCGCAGTTTACTACCGCATCCGGCTCCATTCCCGGGTGGGCGCTGGGGCTGTCAATGTATGCCACTTTTTTAAGCAGCAATACTTTTCTGGGTGTGCCGGGCAAGGCCTATGGCAGTAACTGGAACTCGCTGGTGTTTAGCCTTTCCATGCCATTTGCTGCTTATATAGCGGCCAGGTTCTTTGTGCCTTTCTATAGAAAAACAGGAGAAGTAAGCGCTTATACGCACCTGGAGCGCAGGTTTGGCCCCTGGGCAAGAGTATATGCCATGGTATGTTTTATGCTTACACAGCTTGCCCGCATGGGCTCCATCTTTTTTGGCATTGCCCTTACGCTGCAGGCGCTTACCGGCGTGGATATGAAAACAATCATGGTTGTGACCGGCATCTGCATTATTGTTTATACCGTGCTGGGCGGCATGGAGGCGGTTATATGGACCGAAGTGGTGCAGGGCATTATTAAAACAACGGGCGCCTTTATCATCCTGTTTATTATCATAAAGGAAATGAAAGGAGGCATAGGTGAGATATATCGCATAGGGAGCTCAGATAATAAATTCAGCCTGGGCAGTTGTAGCCTTACAGATTTTCACAGCTCTACTTTCTGGGTGGTGTTTCTATATGGGTTTTTCATCAACCTGAATAATTTTGGCATGGATCAGAACTATGTGCAGCGGTACCATGCAGCGCGCAGCGAAAAAGAGGCTTCCCGCAGCGTTTGGTTATGTGTGTACTGGTACCTGCCCATGTCTTTATTCTTCTTTATTATAGGCACTGCATTATATGCTTATTTTTCGCAGCATCCTGAACTGCTTGTTCCGTTAAAACAGCAGGTTGCCCTTGAAAAAAATGTGGACGTAAACGCGCTTACCCCTGCCGATTACGGCGATAAAATACTGCCCTATTTCATGGTGCTTAAAGTGCCAACAGGCCTTGTAGGGCTTATTATAGCAGCCATACTTTCGGCTGCCATGAGCAGCATCAGCAGCGGCATGAACAGTTCTGCCACTGTATTTCTGAAAGATATTTACCAGCGTTATATCAATCCTTCTCCAGGGCAAAAAAAAGAAATGAAAATATTGCATGTTGTTACGGCATTGTCAGGCATATTATCCATAGTCTTCGGTATAGCCATCATAGGCGTGAAGAGCGTATTGGACCTCTGGTGGGAATTTGCAGGCATATTTTCCGGGGGCATGCTTGGTTTGTTTTTACTTGGATTAATTGTTAGAAAAGCCGGCAATGCGGAAGCCGTTACAGGAACAGTGATAGGCATTATCGTTATACTGTGGATGTCTTTGTCTGAGCATTTGCCGCGGGAATGGGAACGCTTTAAAAACCCATTGCATATAAATATGATAATTGTGGCAGGCACGCTCACTATATTTTTAGTGGGTTTGCTGGTAACGAAGCTGAGGCAGGTTATGCTGCGCAAGGTATAAGCCCAATCCAACAGGAATAAAAAAATATAGCACATAATAGCAGTGTTAGGTTAATCGTGAGCGGCCAGCAGTGAATGGTGAGTAAATTGCAGGAACACGCTCACCACTGACCACTCACTGCCTCCATTAAATACGATAATTTAAAATTAATATAGCATAGTATGTTGAAGAAATTTGTTCCCGTTATGTTAACGCCTTTCACGCCCCAGGCAGGCCTTGATTTCGACGCGCTGGGAATATTGGTTGATTTTTACCTGGCGGCCGGCGTAAAAGGCTTATTTGCAAACTGTCTTTCGAGCGAAATGTATAGTTTGAATGAAGAAGAGCGTATCACGCTCACCAAAGCGGTGGTAAGGCGCGTTAACGGGCGTGTGCCTGTAGTGGCAACCGGGTCGTTTGGCGCCACCATTAATGATAAGGCTGAGTTTACAAAAAAGATGTATGATACCGGTGTGGATGCCGTGGTGCTGATAACCGCTCATTACGCCAGGATAGAGGAACCGGAAGAAGTATTGATGCAGGGTTTCGAAAAAATGTTATCCCTCACACAGGATATTCCTTTGGGATTATACGAATGCCCGGCGCCCTATAAAAGGCTGATAAGCCCTGCCGGTTTAAAAACATTGGTGAATACCGGCAGGATAGTTTATCATAAAGATACCTGCTGCAGTGTTCAGCAGGTGCAGGAAAAGCTTGATATGGTGAAGGGAACAAGCCTGCAGTTTTATGATGCCCATACGCCTAATGCAGTAACGTCTATGAAGGCGGGCGCTTCCGGTATGTCATCTATTTCCGGGAATTTTTACCCCGAAGCCCTGGTGTGGCTCTGCAATAATGTAACCGATGCGCAAAAACAGGAAGATGTGCAGTGGCTGCAGCATGCGCTCTCAAAAGCAGATCCGCTTATTCATGCCTCCTATCCCATGAGCGCCAAGTTCTTTTTGCAGAAAAGAGGATTGCCCATACATGCCATAAGCCGGGCGCATCCGGCGGAGCCAACACCAAAAGAAATGGCTGCGCTTCATGATATTTATAGCCGGATGAAAGATTGGTTTGTGCGGCTTGGCATTGAAGCGGCAGGGATTTGACATTTTTTTTATCATCATTATACACTTAACTTATATCTATGTTTAATAAGATCGTTGCCATTTTCGCCGGATGGGCGCTGCGCTTTTTTATTTCCAGCAATGAACCTGCCGCACAAAATAAGGCAGAAGGAACAAGCGCTTCGCCTGATGGTTCAGCAGCTTTTACACACGGTTATTTTTTTGAGGCGGGCCAGCCGTTTGCCCAATGCCATGCTTCCACTATTTTGTATTTGCAAAATGGAATGTATATGGCCGCCTGGTTTGGCGGAACAAAGGAAGGGCGGGACGATGTGGGGATATGGCTCACAAAGGGCAGGCCGGGCAACTGGAGCAAACCTGTAGAAATAGCTAAAATAAGAAATGATGCACACTGGAACCCGGTATTGTTCCAGTCGCCGGAAGGCAGGATATTCTTATTCTTCAAGGTTGGGAAAAAAATTCCTTTTTGGGAAACATGGGTAAAAACATCGGAGGATAACGGGCAAACCTGGAGCGAGGCAAAGGAATTGGTGCCGGGCGATAAAGGCGGCCGGGGCCCGGTGAGGAATAAACCTGTTATGCTGTCTAATGGTGCATGGATTGCAGGCGCCTCCAATGAAAACGGGGACTGGAATGCATTTGCAGATATAAGCAAAGACGGGGGCAAAACATGGAAAGCGTCTGATTATATAAAGCTCGACAGGTTGAAGCTAAAAGGCAGAGGCGTTATTCAGCCTACACTCTGGGAATCCGCGCCCGGAAAAGTGCACATGCTGTTACGCAGTACAGATGGCGCCATATACAGGGCCGACTCAGAAGACTATGGCGAAACATGGTCTGACGGCTATAAAACAAACCTGCTCAATCCCAACAGCGGCATAGACCTTACAAAATTGCCTGACGGCACACTGGTGCTTGCTTATAATCCCGATACGGCAAACAGTCATCCCCGTACGCCCTTGTCGCTTGCCATATCGTTTGATAATGGAAAAACCTGGCCAAAGATACTTGACATAGACAGCGGAAATAACAAAGAGGAATTTTCTTACCCTGGCATTATAAGCCATGGCGATACAATTGCCGTTTCTTATACCTGGAAGCGGCAGAAAATAGCGTATTGGACAGGCACAAAAGAGGAACTGATAAAAGCGGCTAAAAACAGGTAGCGCCCTGTTATACGCTGCAAGGTGTAAAAAAGTGATTTTGTGTTGTTCGGTTTTAGCTCCCCTCTCCTTTGAAGAACTTGTCCCGGCCATTCGGGAGGGGTTGGGGTGAGGTCTGACAAAGAAATAGTATTCACTAATTTATCCCTTGCGCACTATAAATAACCTGGCAGGCTTACATGCGCAGTATTTCCACTTATAACGAGCAAAGGCTTGTAGGGTTTGCCCGATGTTTATGTTGACATGAAGCAGCAAGCCTGTTTTTGGTTGTACGACAGGCATTCTTTTCCCGGTACAGCGGATTGATAAAATAATAACATTCTTACATGAGCACTGCGGGTTTATTCCTGAAGAAAATGCTGCCGGCTGCCCTTGCCTTTGCAACAGCGTGGGCGGCAAGAGGGCAGATAGGGCATGAATATGGCGCCGCCTGGGCTGCAGCCATTGGTATTGGTACGGTTGTTATTCTTTCGGGCCGTAATGACTGGTTACAGCGATTTTCCGTAATCGTATCGCTTGGCGCTATTGCATGGGGCTCCGGCGGCATTATCAGTTATGGAATGGTGGTGGGCTATGGGCAAGCTGCTGATTACATCAATACAATATATGGTTTGCTCATGCTGATGGTAATAGGCGGTTTGTATGGTTTTGTGGGCGGCGGGGTAACAGGGCTGGCCTTAGAGTCGTCCAGCGAAAAAAAGGTTGACTGGCCGGCGCTCCTGGTGCAGATGTTTGCAGGCGGGTTTTTAACATGGGGCCTGCTTATTTATGAACTGGAATGGCTGATGACGCCGCCGCGCTCTGAACTATGGGCTGCCTGTTTGGGCGCATCTCTGGCGCTGGGATGGTATATATACCGCAATAAATATTTCCAGGCATTTCGTGTTGCATTTTTCAGTGCGCTTGGTGCAGGTTTCGGGTTTGCCTTTGGTAATTTTTTGCAACGGCTGGGCAATACATCGGGCATTCATTTTAACTGGTGGAATGTAATGGAGTATTCCACTGGTTTTTTCAGCGGGCTGGGCTTATCATACAGCGTTTTTGCGCACGGCAGCTGGCCTAAAACAATTCCTTCAGAAAAAACATCAAATAATATAGCATGGGTGTTCCTGCTTGTGATGCTTCCGGCTTTGAATTTGATTGAAGGCATTACAACGGAAAGGCTGATGCGCACCGGTTCTGACATCGGTGTTTTGCATGCCCGGTTTTTTGCCATAGCCTGGCAGCTTGTTTTGTGGGCGCTGTCTCTTGCATTGATGATCGTTTTGCTAAAGGCATATAATTCCCATTGGCAGAAAATGCTTACCGCAAAAAAACTGATGGGGTTCCTGCTTATCTATCTCACCTGGTATATCATTATCAGTAATGTGGTTAGCGCCATCTGGCTGGTGCCTGCATTCAGCTCCCAGCATTTATATTGGGTTAACCTGGCCGCAATATGGATATTGCTGCTCCGGTCAGTAAAACGGCCGGCTGCTGAATATGAAATCCATGATTACCAGTATGCGGGCAGGCTTGCAACATGGTGGATAGCATCCATCATCCTTTTGCTGGTTTTGGGTTATATTGCTGTAGCCCTATGCAAGGCAAACCCCAATGCGGAGTTCAGATTTAAATTTTAATTTATCGCGGCATTGCGCTAAAGCCCTGAACCTGTAAACAAGTGAACTTTTAAACTTATAATTTCTTCTCCATTATATAATCATTCATAAAATAACCCGCGCCAATATCAATATCTTCCTCGCCAATTACAGTAAACCCCAGCCGTTCATACATGCCTTTGGCTTTATTGTTCCGGTTTACATTCAGCAGCAGCGAAGAAGCCTGTTGTTTTTTTATTATTTCAACAATGTGATCTATCAGCAGCCTGCCAATACCTTTGCCCTGCCGGTTTGGGTGCACATAAATTTTATGAAGCTTATAAACGCCTTTTTTCAGCAGCCCGTAATCGGCAAAGGCAACCGCTTCGCCCTCTTCTTCAACTATTAAAAAATGATGGCCTTCCTGCATTTGCTTTTGTAATGATGCATTGCTGTAAATAAGCTCAAGCATATAAGCCATCTGTTGCTGCGACAGAATTGAACTATATGTTACCGGCCAGATAGCGTATGTTAAACGCTGTATAAGAGTGATATCTTTTATGCCGGCTTCGCGTATTTGCAAATTGATCATTGGTTAAAAATTTTTTTACTGATCCAGCGCATTGTTTTTAAACCAATTAAAAAGCATCCTGTAAGCAAGATGCCTGTAAAAAAAGATTGAATGTTTAAAAAAACTTCACCGTGTAAAATTTCCAATGTTGTATAATCCTGCAAATCCATTCATCCACTCAAATCCCCGTTCAGACAAGATTCTTTAAACTTTCTTCCAGCGTTTTAATTCTTGCTTCCGCATCAGCCTGTTTCTTTCTTTCCAGTTCAACAATTTCAGGTTTCGCATTTTGCACAAAACGCTCATTGCTTAATTTTTTTTGTACTGACTGTAAAAAGTTTTTCTGGTAAATAAGATCTTTTTCAAGTTCTGCTTTTAATACAGAAGTATCTGCCTGCTGCCCGCTTTTTATATAAAACGTATCTTTTTCATTGGTAATAATAATTGTGCCTGCAATGTTTTCATTGGTGAATGAAACAGAAGCTGCATGTACCTGTTTCTTTAATATTTCTTCTAAACTTGTATATGTTTTTTTGTTGGCCGTTTGAATAAATAATTCAATGCTTTCTTTTGGCTTGATAGTATTCTTATTCCTGGCATCACGAATAGTGGTGATTACATTCTTCAATAAAACGCCTGCGATCAGCATTTCATTATTAATTACTACTTCTTCATTGCCTATTTGCTTCACACAAATATCATCAGCACGCCCGCATAGCAAATGATAAATTTCTTCCGTTATGAATGGCATAAATGGATGCAGGAGTTGCATTAATTCATCAAAGAAGAAAATTGTTTTATCATACACTTCTTTTTCAATTGGCTGTTCAAAACCTGGTTTAATCCATTCGAGGTACCAACTGCAGTAATCGTCCCATATTAAAGAATAGATTGTTTTTAAAGCTTCGCTCAGTTTAAATTGTCTGTACAGTTTTTCTATTTCGAGCTTTGCTTCATTCAATCTTTGCTCAAACCATAAAACAGGAAAGCTATCAGCTATGAGCTGTGAGCTGTGAGCATGTTGCTCGTAGCTCGTAGCCCGAAGCCCAAGGCTTTTAACCAGCTTCATCGCATTCCATATCTTATTAATAAAGAAACTCCCTTGCTTTAAAGTGCTTTCTTCTTTTACATCAAACAACAAATCGTTGCCGGCCGGAGAGGAGATGAGTATGCCAAAGCGAACAGCATCAGCGCCATATTTTTCTATCAATGCGAGCAGGTCTGGCGAATTGCCGAGGCTCTTGCTCATCTTCCGGCCCAGTTCATCCCGCACAATGCCGGTGAAATAAACATTGCTGAAAGGCTTTTCGTGCTTGTATTCAAAGCCGCTTATTATCATCCTCGCCACCCAGAAGAAAATGATCTCCGGCGCCGTAACCAGTGTTTGGGTAGGACAGTAATATTTAATATCTGCATTATCCGGATCAGATAAACCTTTAAACACTTCCATCGGCCAAAGCCAGGAAGAGAACCAGGTGTCCAGTACATCTTCATCCTGTTTCAGTTGACCGTTGACTATTGACCGTTGACTGTTTGCCTCTTCCTCACGCTCCGCCACATACACATTCCCTTCCTCATCGTACCACGCAGGTATTCTTTGCCCCCACCAAAGCTGGCGGCTTACGCACCAGTCTTTAATGTTTTCCATCCAGTATTTATAGGTGTTTACAAACTTGGGCGGAAAGAATTTTATGCTTTCATCCAACACGGCCTTTAATGCCGGTTCGCTTAATTTTTTCATGCTGAGCCACCATTGCAGGCTCAACTTAGGCTCAACAACCGCATCGCTGCGCTCGCTGTAACCAACCTGGTTTTTATAGTCTTCAATTTTTACAATATGCTTTGCTTCCTGCAGTGCCGCCACCATTTTTTTGCGGGCTTCAAACCTGTCTTCGCCCACAAATAATTGCGCTGCCTCGCTCATTGTGCCATCATCATTCAGAATATCTATTATTTCAAGGCCATATTTTTTACCAATATTATAATCGTTCATGTCATGCGCCGGCGTAATCTTCAGGGCGCCTGTGCCAAATTCCATTTCCACATAATCATCCGCAATAATGGGTATGCGGCGGTTGATTAAAGGCACGAGTGCCGTTTTGCCAACCAGGTGTTTGTAGCGTGCATCTTTAGGGTTCACACATATTGCCGTATCGCCCAGGATAGTTTCCGGGCGAACAGTGGCAATAACGATGCCCCCATCCCCTGAAGGGGGGCCTGAAAGTTCGTGAAGTGCAACGTTGCTTTCTTCTACAACTGTATATCTTACATAATAAAGTTTGCTGTTGGTTTCGCGGTAAATAACTTCTTCATCACTTAAAGCTGTTTTGGCTTTTACATCCCAGTTAATCATGCGCTGGCCACGGTAAATCAGGCCTTTGTTATACAGGTCAACGAACACTTTAATCACCGTTTTATAATAGTGATCATCCATGGTAAAAGTGGTGCGGTCCCAGTCGGCACTACAGCCCAGTTTGCGCAATTGCTGCAGAATAATGCCGCCGTATTTTTCTTTCCATTCCCAGGCATATTTCAAAAATTCTTCGCGACTGAGGGAAGCTTTGGTAATGCCTCTCTCCCGCAGCATCTGCACCACTTTGGCTTCTGTGGCAATAGACGCATGGTCTGTGCCCGGCACCCAGCAGGCGTTTTTGCCTTGCATGCGGGCATGGCGGATCAGCACATCCTGTATGGTATTGTTTAAAGCATGGCCTACATGCAGCACGCCGGTTACGTTAGGCGGCGGCATCACAATCGTATAAGGTTCGCGCCCATCCGGCACGCTGTGAAAATAGTTTTTTTCTATCCAGTGCGCATACCATTTTGCTTCGGCTTCTGTATGGTTAAAATTCTTCGCTAATTCCATGTTTCTGTATTGATCAATTCTGCTGCAATAATGATGTTATTTTTTGGTCACCGGCTTCAGTATTTCAATTAAGCACGGTTGCGTCGCAACACTGCAACTGCATATCATTATTCAGCAATAAGGGCGCAAAAATACTCAACTGGTTTTAATTGGCGGCAAAAGTGCAGGCAGTTGAAGCAGAACGAACTTATCTAAGTTGACCTAACCCTAAAGCATGCAATTTTAAAGAGCTAATTTACCTTTGGGTGCATAATGAATCTATTAACCGCATTTATTCCTGCGCTTATTTTTTTACTTGCGGTTTTGGCAGCGATATTATTTACCGGCAGAAAGGTTGATGAAAATTATTTATTGACCGTCTTCATTGCTTCAGGTTATATTTTATTATTAAATCTTCCCCGGAATTTTAATGCGCTTCAGTTTATTCATTCAGAATGGAACTGGAGCGGGAAAATATTAGCGATTATATTTTCTTTTCTATGTATTTTTTATTTTAGGCACAAACTCTCATTGCAGGATGTAGGGTTAACGCTGAAGTTTAAACAGGGCTCATTTAAACCTGCACGCATTTTTACTATTTGTTATCTAAGTATTATTTGCGTTGGCTCTTTTTTCTTCCAGGGAAATCTTCCCCATAACATGAATAAAGACGATATTCTGTATAATACAGCGATAATGCCCGATTTTTCCGAAGAGCTTATGGAGCGTGGCATTTTACTGGTATTGCTCAATAATATTTTTGGTAAAAAATGGATGTTTTTTGGAGCGCAGGCTGGGATGGGCTTAATTTTTATCTGTCTCTTTTTTGGATTGGAACATGGCTTGTTTATCAACCATGGATTTACAATCACTTTCCTGCCTTTTGATTTTTTAAGAACCTTTTTTGTTTCGGCTTTGGCATTTGGCTGGCTAAAAGAAAGAACAGGCAATCTGGTTTTTCCAACCATTGCCCATTATGGCACGGAGGCGATATTAACTATGCTTATTGTATCTTTTTTTTAATTGGTTATGGCCCTAATCACTAAAAGCTTTTTCATTTTCCTTTTTAATTTTTACTTTGTAGCGTGTATGCAATTGTTGATATAGAAACTACCGGCAGCCATCCCGATTCCAATGGCATCACCGAAATTGCCATTGTTTTGCACAACGGCGCCGAAGTGGAAGGCCGGTACGAAACACTTGTGAACCCGGGGTGTAAAATCCCTTCTTTCATCACCCATCTCACCGGCATCAGCAACGAAGCGGTAGCTTCGGCGCCCTGTTTTTCTGAAGTGGCGCAGCATATTCACAACCTGTTAAGCAACCGCATTTTCATTGCCCATAACGTAAACTTTGATTATACTTTCATACGGTATCATTTACAGGTGAACGGCTATCACTGGCTGCCAAAAAAATTATGCACGCTTAAGCTTAGCCGAAAAGCTTTTCCCGGCTTGGCCAAATATGGCCTTGGCCATATTTGCCGGGCACTGGAAATACCGGTTGTAAACCGCCACCGTGCGGGCGGCGATGCGGATGCTACCGCTATCCTGTTTCAGAAAATATTAAGGGAAGGCGGGGAGAAACTGATAAAAGATTTTCTGAAAAAAGATAACCATGAGCAAATCCTTCCGCCCAATCTTCCCAAAGAAAGCATTCAAAAGCTGCCATATATCCCGGGTGTTTATTACTTCCATAATGCCGGGGGAAAAATAATTTATGTGGGCAAAGCAAAGAATTTAAAGAAACGGGTGCTGAGCCATTTTACAGGATTGAACACGGGTAAAAAGCGCCAGGAATTTTTACGCAATATTTATGAGGTTACCTTTACGGAATGCCCCACAGAATTTACAGCCTTTATTCTTGAAAGCATTGAAATAAAAAAATACTGGCCTGAATATAACTTCAGCCAGAAACGTGCGGAGCAGTTTTATGGCATTTATTTGTTTGAAGACTCTGCCGGTTTTCTTCGCCTTGCCATTGATAAAAAAAGAAAACATACAGAGCCCATTGCCAGCTTCGCCTTATTGAGCGATGCACACCGTACTTTATGGAAAGCGGTAAAACAGTTTGAACTGCACCCGGCTTTATGTTTTCTTCAAAAACAATTATACATACAGGCTGATATTGCCTGCGCTGCTTATAATATAAAGGTAAAACAGGCTGTGGCATTTTTGCAGGAGAATATAGGCACATTTGCTATTATTGAAGCGCCTGCAACCGGCAATAAAAAAAGCTGCATTTTGGTAGAGAATGGAAAGTTTTATGGAATGGGTTTGCTGCCGCCCAACAATGAGTTGTTTGACCCGGCGCATTTAAAAAATTATCTTACAGCCTATCCGGAAAATGAGATGATAAGAACACTTGTTAAATCATATATTCAAAAAAATACAGGCCAGCTGGTTAAAGTAAATTAGTTTTGCTTTGTGTGGAGCAGTTTTCCCATAACAGGCCCTTTATAGCCTTTGTTGGGAAAAATTAAAGCCCTGTGTGAACAGAAACTGAATATGGCCCGGTTTTGGAGATTTGTTATCAATATTAAAACGTAGTTTATGCATTTCAGAACATTTATGAATGGCGTGCTTGTAGGTATTTTGCTCGGCGTTTTATTCGCTCCGGACAGCGGCGACGAAACGCGTAAAAAAATTTCAAGAAGAGCGCAGGGCATTAAGGATAGTTATGATGAATTTGCCGGTGAAGTATCTGAAACTTATGGCAAAGTAAAAACAAAGGCCAATAGTCTTGTAAACCGTGCAAAAGATAAATATAACGAAATTAAAGGGGAATCCGAATCAATGTACGAGGTATAAAACAGTAAAGACCTTACATGAAAAACCCCGTGCCTGACTACCCCCGGCGAAGCCGGGGGATTTTTTTGTATGTACATTCGTGGCTGTGTGTCGCCTACGAAAGAAATTTACAGCGCTGTCTTTACGATTAAAAATTTTTTCGGGCATTGCATTGATATTATTTATATGGTTTTGTTTCTGTTTGCCTTCCCGGTTGTTTCCTGCGCCCACCAGTTATGTTTTGGAAGATAAGGATGGCTGCCTTTTAAGCGCATCCATTGCAGCAGACGGGCAGTGGCGTTTTCCCCCTGATGAAAATGTGCCTGCTAAATTTGCACAATGCATCACAACGTTTGAAGATAAGCGGTTCTATTATCATCCCGGTATTGACCCGGTTGCTTTCGCAAGGGCGGCTGTTCAGAATATACAAACAAAATCGGTGGCAAGCGGCGGCAGTACGCTAACCAGCAATTGTATGTCACCTTCCGAAATGGCGCATATATTCTGGTTTGTATTGCCGTCCACGATGGAATTTTATTACAAACAACGGCATGCTGATTATAAAGTTTTAACGCTTTTTATGAGCGGTTTTTTGAATGAAGCGCAGTCTGCATTTGAAATTGTTTACCGGCAGGAGGGCGCAAGAATCGCTGTGCCAAAAGAAATTACCGGCGAAAAAGGAAGAACGGTTTTTACCGTAACAGCGCGTAATAATCAAACTAAATTATTCTGGAACATTAATGATGTGTATATAGGTGAAACGGAGAATTTCCACCAGATTGCGGTGAATCCTGCGCCCGGAAAACATGCGTTAACTGATGTAGATGAAAACGGTGAACCGGTTACAAGGAGCTTTGAGATTGTGGAGAAAGAATGATGCGCAAAGTCAGAGACTTTGCGCATAAACTCTGCGAAGTCCGGAGACCACAAGTGTTCGAAACCTGCATTAGCGATCCGCGATCCATAGGATCGCCCACGTGTGTGGAAATAATTGTGCCAGGGGGATATCCACACTGTAGGTGTGGTACGTGGAAACGTTCCGTTCCAATGGAACGGTAAAGAAACATTACGAGCAGCATTGTACACACGTTAAGCCTCTATAAGGCTTTAAGAAAATGGTTTCGAACAGCTATGGTCCGGAGACTTCGCAGCGCTGTTGCAACACTGCTTTACCGGCTGTTGATGAAGAAATTTTCAATGCTTCATTTGCTTCTTCAATGCTGAATTTTTTCCTGTTTTGGTTATGAAATGCGGCTGATGAATAATGTTGCTGATGTCCTTTAGCGCTTGCTCCAGGTTGTTTGCATTCATAACAGTTTGTGTTCTGAAATTGCTGAAACCCTTTATGGCAATGCCTTTCATTAATATGCTTGTATTAAAACTAAAAAGCATTTGCTTGTCAAGAAAACCATAAGAACAGATAGTGGAGTTAAAAGGAACCACATCAATAATGTTTGAAAGTGCAGCGCCGCCAACGCCATCGAAGATTGCAGTGGCATTCAGTTGCTGCGATATTTGCTGAAGTTGTTGCCTGAAATCGTCATCGTTTTGCATAAGAATATTGTTTGCACCAAGCGCTTCCAGTTCTTTCCTGCCTTCTTCTTTTCGTACTATTGAAATAACAGGAAAATTATAAGCAATACAAAAGCCAAGCATAGCAATTCCTGTTGCAGAATTTCCTGCTGTATATGTTTTAAAAAAGTAAAAGGCGTAATCAAATTTACCAGTGAACCTGAATATGCTTCCATGCTTACATCATCAGGAAGAATAGCGTAATTAAGATAATGTAAGTGCGCGTATTCGCTCCAAGTGCCAACAGGTTCTTCCTGCTGAAAATAAAAATTATCTAAGGCTTTCAATGTATTATCTTATCACTGCAAATATATCCACTTCCGCATCTTCCGGGTTTTGCGCTTTTAAGCCATACACTTCAAAACCGGTTGTAAATGCCCGTTGTAGTTCAGTTACCCAGATGTTTTTCCATTTATTATAAATTGATCCCTGTAAAATATTTCTTTTGGTAATGTGCTTTGAATACATTGCCGTATCAATGGTTTTGCCAACTATTCCGCCGGGAATATTTTCCAAACCTGAACCCTTGCAATCCAGAATTACGGTATAAGGTTTGGTGTGGTCTTTTCAAAGTCTGTATAAATCCAGCAAATTGAATTGCCTGTTTTGTCGGGAATTTTTTCTGCAATGTTTTCCGTTGGAAATTCATTCCCCAATTTATCTGCCAATGCCTTTGCCCGAACAGCCGTTTTGCCTGTAACTGTGTAAGTATTGCAGTAAGCCGGGAAAGCTGGTTTGTATCGTTTTATTTATGCGTAGCAATTTAATTCGCGTTGTTTATTTTTCTAAATTCTGTCGGGTTCATGCCTTTGAATTTTTTAAATGCACGATTCAGGTGGCTCTCATCAGTAAAATTAAATTCGTAAGCAATTTCATTGATGCGCATATCGCTGTGCAACAATCTTGTTTCCACTAAACGAAGTTTATAGCTGGCGATGTAATTCTGCAAAGTATCGCCGGTTTGTTTTTTAAAATATCTTCCCAAATATGTTTGTGAAATATTGAATTGCCTGCTTAGTTTATCTGCACGCAGACTTTTCGGTTCAAAAATATTTTGTTGTATATAATGCAAAATTTCCAATACAGGTTCACCCGTATTTTCTTTTATTTTTTTTGGAAGCTTTAATGCAATATTTCTTGCCACAACAGTGATAATAGTATTTACAAGTTGCTCTGTAATGCGGTTGTAGTATAACTGCTGATTAGTTTGTTCTGTAAGAATACTTTCAACAAGCGCTGCAAACAAAGCATCATCCGCTTTGTTTTTTAAAATACAGCCCGGGCGATGGCTGGCGTTATGTAAAATATAAGTTACCTGCTGAATGGCATCTTTGTCTTTGCTGATTTTTTCTTTTATGTACGATTCATTAAAGCGAAGAAAGAAAAATGTTGTAGGCGAAATAATGTCAAATGAGTACACATCCTGCGGTGTTAATAAAAATAAATTTCCCTTGCGGTAATTAAACCTGTTTTTGTTTACTGTTTGGATGCCGTTGCCTTCTGTCACATAAATCAATTCAAAAAAGTTATTGCACTTCATGGCTTTGGTGAAGCGTTGCAATCTTTTTATCTCAATCTCGTAAGGCTTGTATAAAACTTCTCTTTGCATAGCAGTAAAAATACAGAAGAAGTGTAGAAAAGTACAAAATTCATTGTTATGATGCTGTATAATTTTACATCATTAAATTTTATGCAATGAAAATTTTAGCCATCGGTGCAAGCGGTGAAGTTGGAAGCATCATCACACCTGCATTAAAAGAAAAATACGAAGTAATAACTGCGGGTAGAAACAGCGGCGATTTGCGTGCAGATATTTCCTTTGCATCATCCATCGAGAATTTATACAAACAAACGGGCAAACTGGATGCCGTTGTAAATTTTGCAGGAAACAGCATTACATTTCCTTTGAATGAAATGACGGAAGAAAGATATAACATCAGTGTTGTGCAAAAATTATTGTCGCAAATAAACCTTGTGTTGATTGGTTTGAACTATATAAATAATAATGGTTCGTTCACGCTTATATCAGGTATTATGGGTGAAAAACCGAAAGCAGGAACATCGGGAAAATCTATTGCCAACGGCGGCATCAACAGTTTTGTATTATCAGCTTCGTTGGAAATGTCCCGCAACATAAGATTAAATGTTGTAAGCCCGGGTTGGGTGAAAAATATTCCTGCAGAAGATATGATTGCAGGTTATTTAAAAAGTGTTGAAACGCAGGTGAACGGCGAGATTATAAGAATTGGTTATATTGTTTAAAATTATTTTTTTTATAGTTATCTGCAAGTTTATTACAACCTGAATATGGATGAATTATCAGCATGCTTAACAGCTTTGGGGCTTGCTCAAAACGAGGTAGAAAAAGTTGCTTCAATTTTCAGCAAAAAAATTATTCTTAAGAAGGGCGATTTCTTTTCCAAAGAGGGGCAAACCTGCAAAGAGCTTGGCTTTATTGTAAAAGCAATTACATCAATACATTAAAATATGAAAAAATTATTTGCAGTTGCTTTATTTGCTGCATCATTTTATACTTCAATGGCGCAAACAAACGCATTTCATCTTTCAAAAAAATTACAACAACAATTTGTTGGCGTATGGTCGTTGGTAGCTGTTGAAAATATTAATCCCGACAGTAGTAAAACATTGCCTTACGGCGAAAACCCGCAGGGTATGCTGGTATTTGAACCCAACGGGGATTATGCAATCCAGATTTTAAAAGCAGCGCGCCCTACAGTGGCGGCAAAAGATAAGAACAAAGCCACACCAGAAGAAAATGCAGCATTGGTGAAAGGTAATAATTCGCACTTCGGCACATATTCTATTAATGATGTAAAGCATGTTATTACTTTCAATGTGCAACATGCTTTTTATCCGAATTGGGAAGGCGATGTGCAACAGCGTTCGTACACGCTTGAAAATAATGTTTTGAGATATGTTGTAACGAATACAACCAACGGCGGCGCCATAACAGCAGTTGTAGTGTGGAAGAAAAAATGATTTGAATTATTTGAGGCTAAATGCGGTCAGGCGCCTCAGTGGCGTCAGGCCGATAGCAACAACATAAAAAAGAGCAATATTTGCGCTTATCAAAATAAGTACAGATGAACATTCAGTTACAAAACGATTTATCGCAACTTGATACTTTGCTTGAAAAAATAAAGGAACAAGGCATTGCATATTTAAATAACATCTCATCAAGGCCTACTTCTGCAAAAAAAGAAATCAATACAGTTTCAGCATTGCCGGGAGAAGGCATTGGCACTTTGGAAACATTAAAACAATTCAATGCAAGATTTGAACCAATCATGGTGGCATCATCCGGTCCGCGGTTTTGGGGCTTTGTAACCGGCGGCTCTACGCCTGCTTCCATTGTTGGCGACTGGCTTACTTCCGTTTATGACCCCAATCCTCAAACCATAAAAGGGCGTAATGATATTTCAGCAGCGATAGAATTTGAGACCATTCAGTTATTATTGGAGCTGTTTAATTTGCCGGCAGATTTTTCAGGCGGTTTTGTTACAGGCGCTACCACGTCAAATTTTACCTGTCTTGCTGTGGCCAGGCAATGGATTGGCAAACAATTAGGAAAAGATTTTGCAAAAGACAGCATCACAGAACGTATCAATGTTTTTTCTGCAGCGCCGCATTCATCTGTTATCAAATCGCTTTCCCTGCTCGGCATTGGCAGCAATAATCTCATCAAAATAAAAACAGAAGAAGGCAACAGAGAAAGCATCAGCATGGAAGATTTGGAAAAGAAAATCACAGAACTTACATATCAGCCTTTCATCCTTGTTTCCAGCGGCGGAACTGTGAATACAGTTGACTTTGATGATTTTATTGCCATTACTGCATTGAAAGAAAAATATAATTTCTGGTGGCATATTGATGCTGCTTTTGGCGGCTTTGCAGCTTGTTCCCCAAAATACAAGCATCTTTTGCAAGGCTGGGAAAATGCCGACAGCATTACGGTTGATTGCCACAAGTGGTTAAATGTTCCTTATGAAAGCGCCGTGTTTTTTGTAAAGCAGCAACACAGTTTATTGCAGGTGGAAACATTTCAAAATTCCAATGCACCTTATCTCGGAAATCCATTTGATAATTTCAGCTACATGAATTTTCTCCCTGAAAACTCCAGGCGCTTAAGGGCATTGCCTGCATGGTTTTCATTAAATGCTTATGGCAAAAACGGCTACAGGGAAATTGTTGAAAATTGCATTGCCTGCGCACAGCATCTCGGGCAATTTATAGAAAGCAGCCCTCATTTTAAATTGTTGGCGCCTGTTCGGTTAAATACAGTTTGTTTTACATTGAATGATGAAGAAAAAGCGCCTGCATTTTTATCAAAGCTGAATGATACAGGAAAAGTCTATATGACGCCGACTGTTTATAACGGGAAAAAAGGCATTCGCGCTGCACTGGTAAACTGGCGTACAGCAAATGAAGATGTTGATTTGGTTGTGAAAGTGATGATGGAGATAGCTGAAACAGGTTTTTAATACTGAAAGTATATTTCCGTGGCGCCATATCCAAATTTTGGATGATATTGATTGATGAATGTTTTTACTTCCCTTTTTGTTTTCAATATATCATGAATTTCATCGCGCAGCTTGCCACTGCCAACGCCATGAATAACGGTAAAGGATGGCAAATGATGCGCCAGCGCCAGTTCATACCATTTCTCAAATTCTTTTAACTGAAGCGTAAGAATTTCAAAATTGCTTAAATGCTGCCAGTCGTTTGCAAGCTTTTCTATATGCAGGTCAATAACGCTGCGGGCCGGCTCCAGGTGTTCCCTGATCTTTTCCGCCTGGTAAATTTTATTCTTTTTAAGGATGTTCGGCGTAAGCGCTATCTCTTCTTCAATGGATTTTTCAGGATACACATCAAATAGTTTGAAATGGATGGAAGGCTCATTCTTTTCCTTCATTTCTTCCATGCGCTGAAACAATTGTTTCGGTTTTAACCTGATGGATGTTTCATAGTAATCCGCTTTATTTTTTTCCGGTGTTATCAGGCTGAATGCAAAGCTGAAGAAAGGGTTGTCATTAAAATCGCTGAAAGGAATATCATGCAGGTAAAAATCCTGCCGCATTAAAATTTCTCCTTTCAGCTCGAATTCTTCTTTCCCGAAAAATCCCTGTGAATATTGAAATGTATAGCCAATGGTATTTTTATTGAGGAGATATAATTTAAACAGTTCCACCACCTCATCGCCAAATTCATCCGTTGTAAATTTGGGGAGGAAGGAAAGCCATACGCCTTCTTCCCTTGTTGTTTGCTGCGCCTGTTTTTTTTCTTTCGGAATATCGTCAATATATTTTTTTGCGGGCTTTTTAAAACTGGTGTTTTGCCTGCTTGTAAAGCGTTTAAAATAAGGGAAGTCAACTTGGTCTGTATAAACAGGAAACCGCACGCCACGCACTTCTACCAGCAGCATTTTGTTGCCGATGATCTCTATTACTTTTCCTTCTTCGTTGGTATGTAAAACAATAATATCGTCTCCGGGCTGGTACTTCACAATCAAATTTTCTTAATTAAAAATTAGCCAGTACATCTGCCAGGTGCAGTATTTTAAGATTGGCCTGTTTGTTTTTTATGCAGCCATCAATATGCATGAGGCAGCTCATATCGGTACTGATGATATATTCCGCTTTTGTATTTGTGGCATTGGTAATTTTCTGGTCGGCCATGGCAATGCTGATGGGCTCAAACTTAACGGCAAAAGAACCGCCAAAGCCGCAACAGGTTTCCACATCATTCATCTCAACCAGTTCAAGGCCCTTTACATTTTTTAAGAGAGTGCGCGGTTCCTGTTTCAGCCTGCACTCACGCAAGGCTGCGCAACTGTCATGGTAAGTTACGGTTGCATTAAAGCTTGCATTAAAATCAGTATAGTGTAAAACATTTACCAAAAAATCGCTGAGCTCGTATATGCGGTTCTTTATATTTTCCACTTCGGCCTGCTGCGGCATGTTTTCAAAAAGCGTTTTATAATAATTTCTTACAAAGCCAACACAGCTTGCACTTGGGCCAACAATATAATTGTCGCCGCTGAAGTCTTTCAAAAACTTTTTACAAACGTCTTTTGATTCGCCCCAGAAGCCTGCATTGAAACCTGCCTGCCCGCAACAGGTTTGATTGGTATTATAAGAAACCGTGCAGCCTGCTTTTCTGAGCACTTTCACCATATTAAACCCAACGGATGGATACAACTGGTCAATAAAACACGGTATAAAAATCTGAACATCCATACCCTGCCCCTAAAGGGGCCGTATTATTTTTTAAGTTTTCTGTTTAATGCGATCATTTTAATGGCAGTTATGGCAGCTTCTTCCCCTTTGTTGCCATGAATGCCGCCAATGCGTTCCAGCGCCTGCTGCTCATCGTTTACGGTAAGCACGCCAAAGATGGAAGGCACATCCAATATCATATTTAAAGAAAGAATGCCATCGGTAACCGATTTGCATACATAATCAAAATGCGGGGTGTCGCCGCGTATAATTGCGCCCAGGGCTATAAAAGCATCTGCTTTTTGCAGCCTGCTTTCTGTATATGCTTTTATGGCAAAAGGTATTTCTACAGCGCCCGGAACTATCAGTGTTTTGCATTCAATATTTTGCTGATGTAATAATGTTGTTGCACCTTCTTCAAGCTTATCGGCAATATGGCTGTTCCAGGCTGTTTTTACTATAATTATAAAGGCATCCTTTAGTTTGGGGATGCCTTTGTGCAGTGTTTTATTTCCCTTTGATGCCATTATTTCGTACTGAAATCGTTTGGAATTACGCTTAAGCGGTAAATATATTTATCTGCGGCAAAGCCCCTGTTGGTATTGGGGAACTTGTTTTTAAGCTCTTTATACAAATCCAGTGCTTCGCTGGTTTTGCCTAATGTTTCAAGCTTTAATGCGGCGCGGAATAAATATTCGCTGCTCATGGCGGCATCATCTGTAAATTCTGAAGCCGCTTTCTTATAAGCCGCTACAGCATCATCGTTTTTATTCAGTTCGCTGTATGCATCGCCCAAAGCGCCATAAGCCATCATCTGGATTTGTTTGGCGTTTGTGCTGAAACCTTTCAGGTTATCAGCAGCTTTATTAAAGTCGCCGGTTCTTAAATAGCACAGGCCCGCATAATATTTTGCGAGGTTGCCGGCTTTGGTGGAACCATAATTGTTAATGATGTAAATAAATCCGCGGTTATACTGATCGCCGTTCAACGCCAGCTTTAAAGAATCTTCCCGAAAATATTGCTCTGCCTTCCATATCGCATTCTGCGCTTCTGTTTCTTTGGGGGCAACCACATAGTTCTGATAAGCAAACCAGCCGCCGGCTATAACCACTATCGCTATTAAAACACCAATTAATGGTTTCTGATTGTGAGACCAAAAGCTTTTTGCTTTTACAATAACATCTTCCGTTTTCGCCTCATGCACATGCGCTTCAGACATAAAAAAATTGAGTATTAAAATTTTTAATTAAAAAATGCAACCGTTAGTCAACTATAAAAGGATAATCTTTATCAGCATACACATCTTTCAGCACTTCGCTGTCATCAGGCCAGGGGCTTTCTTCAGCAAACTTTACTGATGCCTCCACAATGCCTGCAATACGATCATCAATGGCCTTTATTTCCGCGTCGGAGGCAAACTGATTGTCCTTAATGGTTTTTAAAACAAGCAGGAGGGGGTCTTTGCCTTTATAATCTTCCAGTTCTTCTTTGGTTCTGTATTTGCCCGGGTCTGAAATGGAGTGCCCTTTATAGCGGTAGGTTTTCATTTCCAGCAGGGTAGGGCCGCCTTTTTCCCTTGCCCTTTTCACCGCCCTTGCAATGGCTTCATGAACGGCTTCGGCGCTCATGCCGTCCACCTTATCAGCAGGCATTTCATACGCATCGGCCAGTTTATAAATATCCACCACGTTTGAGGTGCGCTCAACAGAAGTGCCCATTGCATAATTGTTGTTTTCGCAAATGAACACTACCGGAATGCTCCACAACATGGCAAGGTTGAATGTTTCATGCAGCACGCCCTGCCTGGCAGCGCCATCGCCAAAGAAACAGAGGCAAACATTATCTGTGCCCTTATAGGCTTCGGCAAAGGCAATGCCTGCACCCACGCCTATCTGGCCGCCCACAATACCGTGCCCCCCAAAAAAGAAATGCTCTTTGCTGAAGAAATGCATGCTGCCGCCCTTGCCTTTTGCAAGGCCGGTTGCCTTGCCATACAGTTCGGCCATGCAGGCATTGGCGCTGGCGCCTTTAGCCAAAGCAAGCCCGTGGTCGCGGTAAGCGGTAATAAAAATATCTTCCTGCCGTGTAGCCGTCATGCATCCGGCGGCAATGGCTTCCTGCCCTATATATGCATGAAAGAAGCCGCGGATCTTACCCGCCATTTTGTACATTTCTTCGGCTTTAAGCTCAAACTGGCGAATAAGCTGCATCAGCTCATACCAATACAGATAAGTCTCTTTAGTAAATTTTACAGGCACGCAGCTAAAATTTAGGCCGCAAATATAAGCGCAAACCGTAAATAAGCCATAGGTTTTGCAACTGAAACATAAATTTACCATTATGCATTTGCACAAGGTCTATGCGGCTTTACAGGCATGTATATTTGCAGCGCATGAAAAATTTTTCGCGGCGGCAAATTACTGCGCTGGTTAAGAAAGATGTTTTGCTTGAGGCGCGCCAGCAATACACGTTTTACGGTGTGCTGTTGTATGTGGCTTCTACCGTGTTTGTTGTATATCTTACCAACGGCCAGCCCGAAGACCAGACCTGGAATGCCTTGTTCTGGATGGTACAGCTATTTGTTTCGGTGAATGCAGTGGCCAAAAGCTTTTTGCAGGACAGCAAAGGCCGTATGCTCTATTATTACACGATTGCAGGAGCAGTAAATTTTATTACCGGTAAAATTATTTTCAATGCTTTGCTCATGCTGCTGATGAGCCTGCTTACCTTATTGATCTTTGCCTTGCTGCTGGGCAACCCGGTTATACATTTTATTCAATTTGTATTGATAAGCTTTCTGGGCGGGGTAGGGCTGGGGCTTGTTTTTACTTTTCTGGCAGCCATAGCGGCAAAAGCGCAGCAGCAATCGGCCTTAATGGCTATTATGGGCTTTCCCATCGTGATCCCTCAATTATTGTTACTGGGAAAAATTTCCTCGAGGGCATTCAGCGATGTGCTGCAGGGCGGCTGGTGGCAAATGGTTCTGTTGCTCATCGGCCTTGATATTTTAATTGTGCTGCTGTCAATTATATTGTTTCCTTTTTTGTGGAGGGATTGAAGCTGTTTCGGTAACCACCAGGGGTTAAATTATAGATTAAAACAAAGCCTTTTACGTGTTGGCATGATACGCCGCGTTTCCACACCAACCTTAAAAAATACAAGCGCAGGGCTGCGCCGCATTATGCACAAAACCAGTAGTGAAAGTTCTGCTAAGAATTAAACAGCGATAAAAATAAGTATGTCAAAATGGTTAGCTTAAATGGCAAACCATATACCAACAACCAGCTTGACCATGCAGTTTTAATGCAGGACGCAATAATTAAACCCTAACTTGGATAGACATACGTATTAGGAAGATTTTTTCTTTTAAAGCCCTTGTTTTTTCAAGGGTTTTGATTTTATTTGTAATACGTAAAGTACGTACTATGTCCAAACATTCTTCTTCT